>JANLFS010000051.1 GCA_024655925.1 Bacillota bacterium
GGCGGGTCAGAGGTAAGAAGCCCTGCGCTGTCCAGTACGTCCCGCACATCCTCCGGGGTGACGTCCTCAAAACGCTTTCCAATGGGCAGCGGGTCCTCCACCGTGATTCGCGTGTTCGTCATCCTCGGGATCGGGAGGTGCCTGTAGCTCTCAGCACGTCCCGCGCCTGTGATGCCGACCCCGGCCCGGGCAGCAGAAAACACATCCGAAAGCGCCTGGGAAAGCACGCCCCGGCGCACGATCTCCACGGTCTCCCGGCGGATGCCGTTGGCGCTTATGGGCTGGTAGGCGTAGTCTCGCGGAATCGGGCCGTCCACGATGGTTACGATGTCCGACGCAACTCTCTCCCCGGCGCGGAAGACTCCCTCCCGCCCCAGTATGGACGTTTCCATAGCGTCAGACTCAGCCGCGTGGCCGAAAGCCTCGTGGGCAAGTCCCTTTGCCAGCGCGTAGTCGAGCACTATCCGGTAGTTGCCCGCCCTTACTCTGGCCGCGGTGAGCAGGCCCAACGCCATCCCGGCGGCCCGTTCTGTCCGCTTTCGCAGGACCTCCCGGCAGTGTGGGGAGAGAAGCACGGAAGCGTCTTCCCCTGAGACGGAGGTGTTGACTGTGGCAGCGCGATCACCGTCCCTAGCCGTGACAGAGTTCATGACTACCGCACGAGCCATCGAAAACGAGACATCCGTTCCGTCGCTCCGTGCGATGCGCCACTGTTCATCAGTGATTCGGTAGAAGGTGCGTGCAGCGAGCCGCGGGTCCACCGCAGTGGACTCTCGGTTGACCGCGAGCACGGCGTCTTCCTCTAGCTCGACTTTCACCTGGTCGAACCCGGCCGGAACCACTCGGTCCATGTCGCACTGAAGCGCCGTCGCCTTGAAGATCTCCATGCATGCCTCAGCGCCGCGGCCCCGGGATGCGCGGGCCAGAGATGCCGCACAGGCCGTCAAGGCGGCGAGGGAATCCGGTGTCACCGTATCGGAGCATGCGAACCCCCCGAGGCCGTCCGTGGTGAAGACCTGGACGCCCGCGCCGGAGAGAAACTCAGATGAGACCGAGTCGGTTGCCGCGTTCGTCACCGCCACAGTCCTGTCTCGCCGATCCTGGATCCGGACGATCGAGTAGATGTCAAGTTCGGAGGAGACTTCCATCGCCTTCCTGACGGCCTGGTCGTGGTCTCTAACTCTGAGGGTCATGGTCCCGGACCTCCGCTCCATGAGAGCCCGATGCCGCTCTCTCCCAATCCTCGTAGAGAGCGTCCAGGCACTCCTGCACCCGCCTGTGTTCCAGTACAACCTCGCGTGCCCGTTCGCCATCGGCGTAGAGCTCCCCGGACGCCAGCTCAGACGCGAGAGATGCGAGCCGCTCCTCCGTCTCCTCTATCTCTCGTTCCAGCCTCGCCAGGACAGCGGCTGTGGGATCGGGCTTCCCCCTGCGGCGGCCAAGGGCGTCTCCTGAAGGCCGCCTGACCCCATGCTGGCCGGCATCCTTTCCTGGGGGAGCCCTCTTGGCCCAGCCGATTCCCTCCGCCTCGCTGTCCCGAGCATGCTCGGGTTCGCCCCGGGCTTCAGCCTCCTGGGCCTTCTTCTCCCGGTAGAAACTGTAGTTGCCCTTGTACAGCCTGGCTCTACCGTTCGAAATCTCCAGGATCATGTTTGCCACCTGGTCCAAGAAGTACCGGTCATGGCTTGCGCATATGACTGTACCATCGAACTCCGACACCGCCTGCTCGAGTGCGTGGCGGGATTCGATGTCGAGGTGGTTCGTAGGCTCATCAAGAAGCAGGAGGTTGGGGGCGGACAGCATCAGCTTCGCCAGCAAGAGCCTGTTCCGCTCCCCTCCGGAGAGTGCGCCGACCAGTTTGAAGACCTCGTCCCCTCTGAAGAGGAACCTCGCCAGGTAGCTCCTGGCCTCCCCGGTGGTCCAGTCTCGGCCCAGGTAAACCTCGTCCAGGACCGTCCCATCGTCATTGAGGCCCCCAAGGTCCTGCCAGAACACACCGGGGACTATGTTCTCACCCATGACCACGGTGCCGCGGTCGGGGCGGAGTTCTCCTGCGATGATCCGGAGCAGGGTGGTCTTGCCGGAACCGTTGGGTCCGACCAGCCCGAGTCTCTCCCCGCGTTCGAGGGAGAGGTCCAGAGAGTCGAAGAGCACGCGGTCCCCGAACTTCATGGACACCTTGTTCAGCACCACGGCGAGACGCCCGGACCGCGCTGCCTTCGCAAAGGAGACCTTGAGAGACGCGCCTTCTTTCGGCCGGTCAACACGCTCCATCCTGGCCAGCATCTTCTCCCGGCTCTGGGCCATCGTGGTCCTGTTACCCGCCTTGTAACGGCGGATATAAGCCTCGAGTCGCTGGATTTTCTCCTGCTGCCGGCGGTACTCCTCCTCCTGACGTTCCCGGAGGAACTCCCGCTGGGCCAAGTACGCAGTGTAGTTCCCGGAGTATTCCCGGACGACCCGGTCTTCCAGATCCCAGATGCGGTCCACCGTGGCATCGAGGAAATAGCGGTCGTGAGAGACGACGATGAAGGCCCCTCGGAAGGATTTCAGATATTGCTCGAGCCACTCGACCGCAGCAAGGTCCAGATGGTTGGTGGGCTCGTCGAGGAGCATGAGGTCGGGTTCGGACACGAGCATCTTGGCGAGGGCCACCCGAACCTTCTGGCCACCGCTCAAGGTGTCAACGGTCTTCCCCAGGTCTTCCTCGCGGAAACCGAGTCCGAAAAGGGTGGTTCTTATCCGAACCTCGTGGTCGTACCCGCCGAGTCGTTCGAACTCCTCCTGGGCTGCAGAGTACTTCCGCATCAACCTCTCAAGGGCGGCTTCCGATTGGTGGACGCGGGCGCCCGCCATCTCCTGCTCGAGGCGTATCATCTCCTCTCCTGCGCTGAACGCCCCGGTGAAGGCAGAGAGCATCTCGTCCATGAGGGTATTGCCCGACGTATACTGCGCGTCCTGGGCCAGATATCCTACTACCCGCCCCGATGCCAGCTCGACCGATCCCGAGTCGCTCTCTTCCTGGCCTGCGATGATCCTGAGAAGCGTGGTCTTCCCCGAGCCGTTGCGTCCGATCAGGCCTATCCGGTCCCGGGCGGAGACAGTGAGGGTGACCCCGTCCAGGATAGCCTCGGCACCATACGATTTTCGGATTGATTTGATCGCGAGAAGCGACACCTAGACCATCCTCTTGTCTTCCACGTGGCTGCCGAACGCGGAGTGATTGTGTATGGATTCGTGGCTTTCGCACTCGATTTCGAACCATCTGACCCTCGGTTCGGCGCGCAGGGCGAGGACCACGTCTCTCAGTATGTCCTCGACGAACTTCGGGTTCTGGTATGCGGCCTCAGTGACGTACTTCTCGTCCTCCCGCTTGAGCAGGGGAAATATCTCACAGCTACCCTGCGCCTCCAGAAGGTCGATCAGGTCCTCGAGCCACAGAAAACCGCGCCCCGAGAACCTGACCCTGGCCCTGACCATCGTTCTCTGGTTGTGGGCGCCGAAGTCAGAGATCTCCTTGCTGCACGGGCAACAGGATGTGACCGGCACTTCGACCCCCATGGTGAAAGCGTGGCGCCCGTCCTCGACTCTGCCCACGAACTCGCAGTTGTAGTCGAGCACACTCTCCTTCCCGCTGACAGGGGCGGCCTTCGTCACAAAGTACTTGAACCTCAACGAGACCTCTGCGTGCCGGGCGGAGAGAGCACTACACGTGTCGTTCAGGATCGACCGTATCTCCGTGTTGGAGATGGCCTTCTTGCTCCAGGGGAGCAGAATCTCAATGAACCTGCTCATGTGGGTGCCTTTGAACCGCATGGGCAGCCGCACGGAAAGCGCGACCGACCCCAGCACGGACTGGTGTCCCCCTTCTCTGGTGGCAATCAGGAGCGGCAGGTGGACATTCTTCACGCCAACCTTCTGTATGTCGATTCCCCGGGCGTCCGGGCGGTTCTGAACGTCTTGCATGTCTTGCTCCTCTCTCGGCCCCTGCTGGAACTCGGACCTCGGCCTCACAGTACGGCCCAGTAGAATGGCGGTTTCTTCTACGGGAGACCTCGCAATCCCTGCCTTCTACCTCAAGGCTCCTCCCGATGGGGAGGGAAACCAGGTTCGCCCGTCGAAAGTGAGTGACAATTGCCCTGCCGACGCCGTGTCGAGAGTCGGCATCCGGCTGCGCCCGAGGTTTCCAGAGGGGGGTATCACAATGAGAGCGATGCTCTTGGGAGCGGGCGAGGGTACCCGGCTCCGGCCCATCACTGCGACGAGGCCTAAACCGATGATCCCGGTAGTCAACCGTCCCATCATGGAGCATATCCTCCTTCTTCTGAGATCACACGGTGTCCGGGAAGTCTATTCGAACCTCTACTATCTCGCAGACCAGATAGAGTCCTATTTCGGCGACGGATCCGCGTTCGGCTTGTCCCTGAAGTTCAAGGTGGAGGAGAAGCTCCCCGGCACCGCCGGAGGAGTCAAAAACCTCGAGGAGCATTTCGACGACACTTTCATCGTCATAAGCGGTGATCTCCTCACGGACTTCGACCTTTCGAGAGCTGTGGACTTCCACAAGAGCCGGGGCTCCGTGGCCACCGTCCTGCTGACCAGGATCCAGAACCCGCTGGAATATGGAGTGGTGATCACAGGCCCTGACGGCAGGATCCAGCGGTTCCTGGAGAAGCCTGGATGGTCTGAGGTGTTCAGCGACACTATCAACACCGGGATCTACATACTCGACCCAAAGGTGCTGGACTTCATTCCTGTCGGGCAGGATTTCGACTTCAGCCGCGACCTCTTCCCGCTCCTTCTGAAAGAAAGACAGCCGCTCTACGGGTACATCGCAGAGGGCTACTGGTGCGACGTCGGCAATATCGAGATGTACTTGAAGGCCCAGGTAGATGCGTTGAGCGGCAAAGTCAAGCTGTCGATCCCCGGGGAGCAGATAGCCCCGGGGATCTGGGCGGGCAAGTCCGCCAAAGTGAGTTCGAGAGCTGATCTAAAGGGGCCTATGGTACTGGGGGAGAACTGCGAGATCGCTCCGGGTGCGAGGCTTCGCGAGTACTGCGTGATCGGGGACAATGTCATTGTCGCCCCAGGATC
Organism: Bacillota bacterium; assembly: GCA_024655925.1. Classification (NCBI taxonomy): domain Bacteria; kingdom Bacillati; phylum Bacillota; species Bacillota bacterium. The sequence continues at coordinate 5,095 of JANLFS010000051.1, forward strand.
GTTCCTGGTCCGGTCCACCGTTTTCAGCAACTCCTATGTGGGCGAGGGCTCCGTGGCGAGTGGCTCGATCATCTGCAAGAACGTAGTGCTCAAGGAGAGCGCCCGCGTGGGAGAGGGCGCGGTGGTCTCGGATGACTGCATTCTGAACCGGTCGGTCACTGTGAAACCCGGAGTCCGTGTCTGGCCCGGGAAGACCATCGACGAGGCAGTGGTCCTGTCCTCGAGCGTCGTGTGGGAGCAGCGAATGAAACGCGAGCTGTTCCACGCAGGCAGCTTGTCAGGCCTCGTGAACTTCGAATTCACGCCGGAGTTTGCCGTGAGGCTCGGGGCGTGCATAGGCGGCACTCTACGCAAGGGGTCCCAGGTAGTGGTGAGCCGGGACTCCAGCCGGACCGCGCGGATGATGAAGCGTGCCATGGTCGCAGGGCTTTCCAGCGCGGGCGTGGCCGTCTGCGATCTGCAGGGCGTGCCCCTCCCGATCACCGCCTACACCGTGAAGAACGCCGGGTTCAACGGTGGTATTCACACCCAGACGTCCCTCTTCAATTACGAGACGTTGGACATCAAGGTCTTCGACAAGGATGGGCTCGTGCTGTCCCGGGACGATGAGCGGAAGATCGAGACCCTCCTCGCCCGCGAAGACCCCAGGCGAACAAGCGCCCGGGAGATCGGAGGCATATCCTATTCGCCCAGGGCGGTGGATATCTACACGGAGGACTGCCTGTCCAGGATCGATCGTGAGCGCACCAAGGCTCATCGTATCAAGCTGGTGCTGGATTGCGGCTTCGGGCTCGCCGGGGGCATACTCCCTTACACGCTTGTCTCGCTGGGCGCCGAGGTGACGAGCATGAACGCCATCGCCCAGGAGACGAAGATGCCCAAGTCCGACCGGGAGTTCAAGGAAAGCCTGGACCAGCTGGGCCTGATAGTCCGCACCATAGGGGCGGACTTCGGGGTGATGATTGACTCCCAGGGTTCTAAGATGTGGGTGGCTGATGACACAGGGCGGGTGCTGACAGACCTTGAACTCGCCTATCTCTTCGCCCTTCTCACGGTGAGGTCTGGGCCGGCCCGTGGCGTGACCATCCCAAGCCACGCTCCGTCCATGTTCCACAGGTCTCTGGCGGCCAACGGGGCCACCGTCTACAGGTCCAAATCCCATGTGCGTAACCTTGCGGATCTGGGCAGGACGAGCACCTCAGCAATCGCCGTGGACTGCGACGGAGGCTTCATCTTCCCCAGCTTGCACAATTCGTTTGACGCCATATTCGGCACCGCCCGGTTGCTCGAACTTGTGGCATCAGACTCCGCTCCCGTCTCCCAGCTCTTACAGCTGGTTCCCGAGCACCATTTTCTCCGGGACGTGCTCCCGTGTCCCTGGGAGTACAAGGGCCAGGTCATGCGCGAGCTTCTGACGCGGCCCGAGGACCCATCCATCGACACGTTCGACGGGTACAAGAAGGGGTCTGAAGATGCGTGGTTCATGGTCCTGCCCGACCCCACCAGGCCATCTTTCACGATATACGGGGAAGGCAGAACGAAAGCCGAGGCCGAGCAGATGCTGACCCTGGCCAAGAAAGAGCTGGCCACGCTGATGCCTCAATGATGATATCCCTGCGTCCCTGAGAACGTTCCACACAGGTTCCACATAGAATCTTGTAGAGAGCGTGTGTCAGGGAGGCGGTTCTGATGTGCGACCTTGCGGGACTGAACCTCTGCGTACTCGGGGGTGACCTGCGGGAAGTCGAGTTGGTCCGCGCACTTGTCGACCACGGCGCGCTGGTGCGAAGCTTTGGCGCACCCCGGGAGGGCATGCCCGAAGGAGTCGTGCTGGCCCCGAGCCCCGACGAGGCGGCACGAGGAGCTGATGCGCTGATCCTTCCGCTTTCCGGGACAGACAAAGAAGGAAACGTCCGCGTCTCGCGCGAGCCGGTGCGGCTGACCCGGGAGATCCTGGCCTCGCTCAACCGAGGCGCGGTAGTCTTCGCGGGATCCGTCTGCCCCTCGGTTGCCCACGAATGCGAGTCGTTAGGCATCACAGTCGTGAAAACGGGAGAAAACGACGAACTGGCCATCTTGAACTCCATCCCTTCTGCCGAGGGCGCCATCCTCATGGCAATCCAGGCTACCCCGATAACCATCCACGGTAGCAACTGCATGGTGTTGGGCATGGGAAGGACGGGGATGACCCTCGCCAGGATGCTTCTGGGCATAGGCGCGACCGTGTGGGCGGTCGCCCGCAAACCGAAGGACCGGGCGCGGGCATTTGAGATGGGATTCATCCCCTTGGACTTCCCGGATCTCCCCGGCGCCATCAAAGACATGGACATAGTCTTCAACACCGTCCCACACATGGTGCTGGACCGCACCCTCATCGCTGTGATGAAGAAGACCGCCGCAATCATCGACCTTGCCTCGGCCCCCGGCGGAACGGACTTCGCGTCCGCCCGCGAGCTCGGCATCCACGCTGAGCTTGCCCCAGGGCTCCCCGGAAAGGTTGCCCCCCTCACCGCAGGCAAGATACTCGCGCGCGTCGTGCCGGCGTTGATCGCCGAAGCTTTCGCTGCCCGCGAGTGACACGTTGAGGCGGTGGTGGGATGTCGATCAGAATCGCAGTGGCGGGAGGCGGGTGGGCAGGATGCGCTGCCGCGGTGGCCGCCCGGCAGGCCGGTGCGGACGTCGTGCTCCTGGAACGAACCAACCTGCTCCTGGGCACGGGCCTCGTAGGCGGGATAATGAACAACAACGGCAGATTCACCGCGGCGCGGGAGATAGCGGCCATGGGTGGAGGCTACCTATTCGATGTGATCGACCAGGTGACGATCCATCGGCGTGTGGACTTCCCCGGCCACAACCATGCTAGCCTCTACGATGTCACCCGCATCGAACCAGAGGTGGAAACGGCCCTTTCGGACATTGGAGTCAGTATCATGCTGGAGTCCAGGGTAACGGACGTGCAGATGTCAGGAAGGAAGATCGTGGCCCTGGTTTTGGAGGACGGTACGCGTGTGCCCGCCGACGCCTTTGTTGAAGCCACTGGGACGGCCGGCCCGCAGGGGAACTGTGTGAGAGTGGCCGGGGGGTGCATGATGTGCATCCTTCGTTGCCCCACCTTCGGTCCGAGGGTCAGCGTGGCGAGCAGGGCGGGCGTTTCCGAGATCACTGGCAGGCTCTTCGAGGCCGTGAGCGGCTCCTGCAAGCTCGTGAAGAAATCTCTGAGCGCGTGGCTTGTGAGGAAGCTCGAAGAGAAAGGAGTCCTCGTGATCCCGGTGCCCAAGTATGTCACAAGGCGGGATCGGCTGAGCGCCAAAGCATGCCAGCAATATGCACTTCCCCAGTTCTACGAGAACCTGGTCCTGTTGGACACGGGTCACGCCAAGCTCATGGCCCCGTTCTTTCCCCTGGAGCAACTGAGGCTCATCCCGGGCTTCGAGTCCGCCCTCTTCGACGACCCCTACTCAGGTGGGCGCGGGAACTCGGTCCGCTACACTGTAATAACCCCTCACGACCTTGCCCTTAAGGTGACCGGAGTAGACAACCTCTTCTGCGCCGGGGAGAAGGTGGGCCTTCTAGTAGGGCACACCGAAGCCATCTGCACCGGGACGCTAGCGGGACATAACGCTGTTCGCAATGCCATCGGGCGAGAGCCCCTCACGATACCGAGGTCCCTCGCGTGCGGTGACATAATAGCGTTCATCCAGGAGTCCTTGGACACCGCGGAGGGGCTTGCTCACAAATACACGTTCTCCGGGGGAGTATACTTCCAGCGGATGTGGGACCTTGGCCTGTACACCACGGATACCCGCAAGATTGAGGCAAGGGTCCGCGCGGCCGGCATGACCGGGATCTTTCTCCACAGTCTCATCTGATCCCGCTCGAGGCAACCGGTGGGGGTGGCCGGACGAAAGACCCGCCAGCCTCTGCAGTCGCCGGTCCCCGTGTCGCCGGTCGCCCGTGGTCCCTGCCCTGGCCTTGTGCTATACTGGGCACGAAATCCTCATCAGACGTCGGGACTGGCGGTGGCGTAGCGAATGTCATCAGCAGGTCGTGCGGCCCGTGCGGCCCTCGGGATCACTCTCATCATCTCCCTCGGCCTTTCAATATCCTCCTGCGCGCCGGGGTGGGGCTGGACAGGCTCTGCTGGTCGGGAGGTCGTCCGGACCACCATCGCATTGGGGACCATTATCAGTATCAGGGCCTACGGGCCGCAAGCGGAGAACGCAGTGGACGCGGCGATCGACCGCGTCCGGGAGTTAGAGGCACTCATGAGCGTCAGCATTCCTGGAAGTGATGTTGCCCGCATCAATGAGAGCGCTGGAGTCGAGCCGGTGGTGGTGAGCCCCGAGACCTTCGAGGTCCTCTCGCGAGCGCTCGCGTATGCGCAGCTGACCGGAGGTAAGTTCGATCCTACTGTGGAACCGCTCGTGGAAGCCTGGGGCATAGGCACAGAGAACACCGGGGTCCCGAGTGCAGACGAGATTCGACGCAGGCGGCAGTTGGTGGACTACCGTCGGGTCCTAGTGGACCCCGCGAGCCGTGTTGTCTTCCTCGACCAGAAAGGCATGGGGATCGACCTCGGGGGGATCGCGAAAGGCTACGCCGCGGACGAGGCCGTTCGCGTACTCAAGGAGCGCGGGGTAAGTCAGGCCATTGTGGATCTCGGAGGCAACGTGGCGGCCATGGGGACGCGCCCAGGCGGCAAGAAATGGCGTGTGGGAATCCAGGACCCTCGTGGCCAGAGAATGGACAAGGTGGCAGTGGTCGAGGTCTCGGAAACCTCCGTGGTGACGTCCGGAGACTACGAGAGATACTTCACGCGCGACGGCGTCAGGTACCATCACATCATAGACCCCGAAACCGGCCACCCGGCGTGGACGGGGATCATGAGCGCAACGGTTGTGGCGCCGAGCTCTCTGGACGCTGACGCCCTGTCCACCAGCATCTTCCTCCTCGGCCCCGAGCAGGGCATGAGTCTGGCAGAATCGGTTCCGGGGGTCGAGTGCCTCATAATAACGGAGTCGCGCGAGATACTCCTCTCGCGCGGACTTGCCGGTCGGGTCGACATCACCGACAGAGGCTATTCGGTTCGCACTCGGTAGGCTCACTCAGTGGAAGCGCGCGGGCAACAGGTGCCCGGTTGCCTGCGCCCGGGCTACCATTTCCTGCTGGCGCCACCTCCCCCGGATCTGCCTCCACCGAACCCGCCGAACCCTCTCCCGCCGCTGCCAGGTGGGCGCGGGGTCCATCCTCCGCTCCTCGGACCCGGCCCGAAGGGGAAATACGGCCGCGTGTTCGGGCGCGTCCCGCCGGGGCCGCCGGGGAAACGCCCGCGAAAAACGCCGTTCAGCACCATGATGACGACTACTATGACCACGAAGACTATGGCGGCAGCCTCATCCGGAGAAAGCCCAGATGTCGCCGACGGCTGGGCAGGCAACGGCGACGTTTCGCCTGTGAGCCTGCGCTCCACGGCGGAGATCGCCTCCAGTATCCCGCGGGCGTAGTCCCCGCGCCGGAAATTCGGCAGGAGAGTCTCGTCCATTATCCTGCCTACAAGCCCGTCAGGGAGATCGCCCTCGAGCCCGTAGCCTACCTCGAACCGCACGGCGCGGTCCTGCTCGGAGATGAGGAGCAGAAGGCCGTTATCGCTTGCTCTCTCTCCTATGCCCCATTCTTCGAACAGCCGGACCGCATACTCCTCCACCGACACACCGCCCAGATCCCTCACGACTACCACCGCAAACTGGACCCCGGTTGCAGATTCCAGGGCCAGCAGCTTGGCTTCGATCTGGTCGCGTTCAGCCGGAGTGAGCATCCTTGCGAGGTCATTCATGAGCCTGGGCGGTGAGGGCCGCCCGGGATAGACTGGCTCCGCAAGCCCCGCGGTGGACACCGCCAGCATGAGGAGAACGAAGGAGACCAGAAGGACGGCAGCCCTCCTGCGCATGATCATAACCTCCCGCTAGAACTAGAACTTGACTTGCGGGGCCGTCCTCGCGCCCTCCTGTGCCTCAAACAACATATGCGGGGTAATGCCTTTCATCCCCGACACTATGCTGTTGGGGAAGACTCTGATCTTGACGTTGAAGGCGCGCACTTTCTCGTTGTACCTTCCCCTCGCCACGGCGATCCGGTTCTCGGTCCCTGCGAGCTCGTCCATGAGCTGCCGGAAACTGGCGTCTGCCTTGAGCTCAGGGTAGTTCTCGACCACTACCAAGAGCCTGCCCAGGGCACCCTCCAGGGCATTACTGGCCTCGATCTTCTCGGACATGCTCCGAGCACCACCAAGCCTGGCGCGGGCATCCGCAACCGCCTGGAACACCGCGCTTTCGTGCGCGGCGTACCCTTTCACAGTCTCCACGAGGTTCGGGATCAGGTCATATCTGCGCTGTAGCTGGTTCTCCACTTCCGCCCACGATGCCCGGACGTCTTCGTCGGAGCGGATTATCGCGTTCGAGATGCTGATGTAGCTTCCGCCCACGAATATCACAAGCAAAACGATGATGAGGACCACGAGCAAGCCTACCTTGCGCACAGGCACGTTCACCTCCTGCTGTCGGACCACACCCTATGTACTTCTCTTCTATTACGCCGACTCCTCTCGCATCACCCGGATGAAAGTGTTGCATGAAAAGGGCCGGGCGACCTCGTTCAGTCCGGGCCCCAACCCGCGCGGCAGCCCGGCCCATGTGCACTCTACTGCGACACTACAAGCTCATACGCAGCATGCATGTTGAACCCGGACCTATTGTACGGCTTGAGGAGGATGTAATACCTACCGGGGCGCAGATGCGTGGAAATCTGCATCATGGTGCCCTTCCCACCGAAGTCTCCCCCGGAAATCACCTTCCCCGAGGCATCCTGAAGCTCGATTAAGAAATCTCCTGGTTGAGTGCATGTCACTCTGACGGGTGAATCCGCTCGGAGGTCGAAGACGAAATAGTCGCAGTCCTCTGGCGAGGAGATGTAGCCCGAGACTTTCTCGCCTATTGCAACCGGCCTCGCCTGGGCTGATGAATCGTTGGGTTCATTCGGGTCCACCCCACCTGGAGTAACGTCGATTCTCATGTTGTATGGCTGGTGGATGTTATACGCCCTACTGTAAGGTCTCATCAGGACGTAGTAAGTTCCCGGAAGGAAGACGTCGACCGCCGCCGACATCCGACTGCCCTTGCCGCCCATGTCTCCCCCGGCGAGCTGAGCCTTGCCGTCAGGCGCCAGTATGGCCAGGTAGTAGTCTTCTGGCTGGTCGGACTGAACTGAGATTGACGTCGGCCCGGACACGTCCACCCTGTAGTAGTCGCGGTCGTCGGGGTCTGAGATGTATGCCGCGAACTCCTGCCCGAAGACAGCACGGTGGGCATGTTCAGGTGTGTCGTTTGGCTCCCACGGGTCCGAGTGCCCCACAGTGACCTCGACCGTCATCTGGTAAGGGGTGTCCATGTCATAAGCCTTGCTGTAGGGTCTCATGAGCACGTAATACCTGCCCGAGCCCAATAGGTCTGCGGTGGCGATCATGAGCGTGCCTTTGCTGCCTAGGTCCCCCCCAGCCAGCACAGTGGTTCCATCACGGTCCAGGATCTCGAGGTGGTAATCCTGAGGCTGCGTAGACGTCACCTTAACGGTGGCCGGTCTGGTCACGTCTATGTAGTAGTAGTCCCGATCGTGTGGGGATGAGATCCAGGCATCGAACGAGCCGCCTGCGGGAAGGGGAGAGGCAGTCTCTAAAGTGTCATTCGGCTCCCATGCTTCCATCATGCCCTCTTTGAACCCCACGCGCAGGGTATAGTGGGTCGGAGAGGCCGCCGATGCAGAATAAGCTCTGATCTTCACATAGTAATCCCCGGGGGTGAACACATCTACTTTGAGATCCGTTGCGGTGCCGGATCCGCCGAAGTCCCCTCCGCCAAGGACTTTGCCCTGAGCGTCCACGAGTTCGATGTAGAGGTCTATCGGCTGTGTGCACAGGACGGCAAAATGCCCGTGTTTAGAGACAGATACCTTGTAGAAATCGATGTCACCTGCCGTCTGAATTCTCCCGGTGATATCTGTGTTGAGAGCCACAAGTGTCGCGGAACCCTGCTCGTTGTTGGTTTCGACTTCTTCGGTCGCGTAGACCGGAGGGGGTGGGGGCGGAACAGGTGTGCCGGGAGTAGGCGCCTGTGCAGTGTAGTCAGTCGCCACCGGCGCAAAGGCAATTGCGGCGATATCATCTCTGGCTAACCTGATTAGGCTTCCATCAGGCTCTTCGAACACGAAGAACTCCTGTCCACCGGTCCAGATTATCCCGGCCAGCCTGGCCTCGATGGTCTGACCGGATTTGAGTATGACGGAGCCGGTTGAAGCCCGGGCGGGCATTCCGAGAAGTAGGAGTGCCAGGCAGAGCAGCAGAACGGAGCCACGTTTGCAGGCATGCATGTTGATGATCACTCCTCCAGTATGTTTGGAACGGACACTGTATCGTGCCCGGTATGACATAATGTGCGGAGAACTCGTGGATCTCTTCGACCCCCCGGATTCTATTCCCTGCTCAACAAGGTCTCGCAGATGGTCACTTCACTCTGGCCGCGTTTTGTCTCCTGGGGTTGTTTCCTTGACTTCCCACCCGGGCCGCGCTATAATGAACTCACCGAACATATGTTCTGGAGGCGACCGGCCATGCGTGCCATCGCATATGTACACATCCCCTTCCTGTACACGTCCGCCCACATCAAACTTGACCCAGGGCTTTCAGGCAAGCCTGTCGCGGTGGTAGACCGCAACATCGTGATCGATGCATCTCCCCAACTCCTCGCGGCCGGAGCCCGGGTTGGGGTGCTGAAACGCCATGCACGGCAGGCATGTCCCGAGGCTATCTTCATCAAGTTCGACCAAGATATCTACCCTCAGTTCTCCAACGTGGTCTGGGACATTTGTGCCAGTTACAGCCCTCTGGTCGAACCCATCTCCCCAAGTGGGGCATTCGTGGACCTGACAGGGTGCGGGGATATACACTCCCTGACAGGTCAAATACTCCGCCGATCCCAAAAGGAAGCAGGGTTCGATGTATCAATGGGCCTGGGCACCTCGCGCCTGATCGCCAGGGTCGCCGTGCCCGATTCGGGGGGGGTCCGAGTCGTGGAAGGTGGATCCGAGCCTTCGTTTCTTTCGGGGCTCCCTTGCGACGCCCTATGGCCTCTCAAGCCCCAGACTATTCTCAAGCTCACACAGCTCGGGGTCAAGACCGTCGGGGAGATCTCGCAGATCCCCCTTTCAGAGCTTTTGAATCAACTCGGTGAAGAAGGCCTCGAGGCCCATCTTTTGAGCCGTGGCACCGACCACTCACAAGTGCAGGCAGCCTACCCTCCCGAGTCGGTCGACCATTCCATGTCCTTCGAGTCCCCCATAACCAGCTGGCCTGATCTCGAGGAGTGTCTTTCGATATGCGCGCGCGAGGTCGCCCGAAAGCTCATGGCATCCGGCCGGACTGCCAGGGTGATCACGGTATCTGTTGTCACTATGCCGGGCCAGCCGGATCTAGTCCTGAGGCGAACGCTTCGCTCCCCGACTGATTCCCCGAGGGGAATAGCCACGGCGCTCGTACAGGCGATCGCAGGGAAGATTACAGCTCCCATCTCCGCCATACATACTTCAGCCACCGGCCTTGAGGCACCGTCCGCCGTCCAGCTTTCTATCTTCGGCACCGCATCCGACTCCGCGCTCTCATCTGATCTCGAACGTGCGCTCGAGTCCATAAAAGAGCGGTTTGGGGCGGAAAGTGTGACCACCGCCCAGATCCTCATACGCACCAGGCGCGATCGCATGCTCGCCGAGGCAATTCTCTAGGTGGGATGAGGGAGCCCGAGCGGGGCTGTAATCCCCTCTACGGTTTGGTGGGTGGAACATAGACGCTGATTGGAGGGAAGGGAAGCCGCTCTCCTCCCCATGCCTGAAGGGAGGAGCTTCCAGCGGCGATAGGTCGTGAGCAAGCGTATCCAGAAGCCAATCACTGTCGTGGAAGGCCCAGGCGGTTCTCCCATCCGGTTCTCGTGGCTCAACCGGTGGCGCACCGTTTCCGGGGTGCTGGACCGATGGCGTGAGTCCGGAGATTGGTGGGATGGCGAAGAGGAGCGGGACTATTTCATCGTGGCCACCTCCCCCGGAGGCAGTTACGAGCTGTGCCGTGATGGGCCGGGGGCCTGGATTCTCTCAAGGATACTCGACTGAATTCTGGGTGGCAACTGATTTCGCGACATGGAGGTGCGGCAGGTTGAAAGGCTTTGTCCACCTCCATGTGCATTCTCAGTACTCCTTTCTGGATGGGGCGAGCACTTTGCGTTCTCTCGTGGAGAGGGCAGCATCGCTCGACATGGGCGCGCTCGCCGTGACCGACCACAACAATGTGAGCGCTGCCGTGGAGTTCACGAAATGCGCTCGGGAAGCCGGTATCAAGCCAGTTCAAGGTGCAGAACTCACGCTCGCGGACGGATCTCACCTGGTCCTGCTCGCCCAGGATTCCAAGGGCTACTCCAATCTCTGCCGTATACTGACCACCGCCCACATGTCAGCCCAGAGGCGCAATCCCGGGGCGAGGCTCGAGGACATAGAGCCCCATACCGGACACATGATCGCCCTCTCCGGATGCCGAAAGGGCATCATTCCCTCACTCATAGCCGCCGGTAAGAAAGCTGAGGCACATGCGGCGGCAGTCCGGCTCGCCCGGGTCTTCGGCCGCTCCAACTTCTACATCGAGCTTGAGAACCCACTGACGCCGGGCGCAGCGGGGCTCATCCGGGCGCTTTCAGACCTCGCACGCGCTGTGGGCGTCGGTACCGTCGTAACTAACAATGTGCATTACGCCGAGAAATCCGGGTTCTGGGTCCACGACGCGCTGACCGCCGTTCGGACCCTCACCACGCTCGACGATGTTCACCCCGAGCGGCGCATAAATGGGGAGAACTACCTGAAGTCCCCGGAGGAGATGACCTCCCTCTTCGCGGATTACCCCGAGGCCCTATCCAACACTGTCGAAATAGCGGAACGTTGCTCCCACGTTCTCGACCTCTCCCTGCGCCTCTTCCCCAAATTCCCGACGCCCTGCGGGGAACCTGCCGCGGCCTACCTCGAATCCCTCGTCATGCAAGGGGCCGCAAAGAGATACGGCCGGATCACCGAGGGAATCAGAGCCCGCCTCTCCCATGAACTGGGGATCATACGCGCACTCGGGTTCGAGGACTATTTCCTCGCCGTATGGGATGTGGCCAGATGGGCACAGTCCCAAGGCATAAGGTACGCCGGGCGCGGGTCCGCGGCGGACTCTGCCGTCGCCTACTGCCTTTTCCTCACGAACGTCGATTCCATTGTCCGCGGCCTGCTGTTCGAGAGGTTCATGAGCCTGGAACGCGCCCAGAAACCCGACATCGATATCGATTTCGAGGCCGGCCGAAGGGATGACGTGGCCAAGTATGTCTACAGTCGCTACGGCACGGAACACGTGGCTTCCGTGTGCACGTTCAACACCTTCCAGGGCCGGGCGGCGGTGCGGGATTTCGGCCGGGCACTCGGTTTCCCCGAGCAAGAGATCGACTGGTTGGCAAAGAAACTCCCCCACGTTCCGGCGGATGGTATACGGGCCGCGTTCGAACGCTACCCCGAACTGCGAACAAGTGGGATCCCGGCATGGAAGTTCGAGCTCCTGCTCTCGCTCGCCGAGTCCGTCGCGGGATTCCCCAGGCACATCGGCACCCACCTGGGCGGGGTAGTCATAAGCGGCGAGCCCCTCACCACCATCACCCCACTTCAAATGGCAGCGAAAGGGGTGGCCATCACCCAGTTCGACAAGAACTTCATAGAGGACCTGGGTCTCATCAAACTGGACCTCCTCTCCCTTCGCACCCTCTCAGCGGTGGAGCAGGCGACGTCGACGATCAGAGATCACGACCCGTCCTTCGAGTACAACAGGATACCCCACGGTGACCGGGCAACTTACGAGATGCTGAACCGTGGAGAGACCATAGGCGTGTTCCAGCTGGAAAGCCCCGCCCAGCGCGGGCTGCAGACACGCCTGGGAGCCCGGGACATTGAGGATGTGATCGCGAGCGTCGCCCTGATCCGCCCGGGCCCTATCCAGGGGAACATGGTCGAGCCTTTCATCGCCCGCCGTCGCGGCCTGGAAGGCATCTCCTACATCCACCCCAAGCTTGAGCCGATCCTTCGGAAGACCTACGGTGTAGTCCTCTACCAGGAGCAGGTCATCGAGATCGCCACGGCCATTGCCGGCTTCACTCCTGGAGAGTCCGATAAACTGCGAAAGGTCATGACCCACGTCCGGTCCATGCGGGAGATGGAACGAATTGGTACACACTTTATCGAAAGAGCTGTGGAAAATGGGATAAGCCCCGAAGTCGCCCAGACCATCTTCTCCTACATACTGGGGTACGCAGGTTACGGGTTCTGTGAGGCGCACGCAGCGGCATTCGCTGATACAGCATACAAGACCGCATACATGGTGAACCACTACCCCGCCCATTTCTATGCGGCGGTACTCAGCAGCCAGCCCATGGGCTTCTACCCTCCCCGCACCATTCTCGTGGAGGCGAAGCGAAGAGGAGTCAGGATCCTGCCTTTGGATGTGAACAGGAGCCAGAAGAAGTTCTCCGTGGAAGGCGGGGCGATACGTGTCGGGCTCATGCAGGTCAAGGGCATCTCGGAGCGGATGATCGACGATCTGGTAGCCGCGCGGGCAGATGGTGAATTCCGCTCGGTCACGGACTTCCTCCTCCGTGTCCCGGTCGACCGGGATATCATGGACAATCTCGTGTTGGCCGGGGCCTTCGATTCTGTCGAGCCCAACAGGCGGGCACTGTTCTGGAGACTCGGCACTCTCATGGCTCAAGCAGCAGCAGAACATGACATGGCCGCCCGGGCCGGCCCCGGCCGGCTCTTCGAATCCTCCGGGTCTTCTGTTAGAGATTCGGTCCCGGATTTCTCGCCTACCGACAAGTTCAAGCATGAGATGTCCATTCTGGGTTTCTGCGTCGACTATCACGCGATGGAATTCCTCCGCCCCCGTCTGGCAAGGGCAGGCGTGCGCACCTCTCGCGATATCCACGCTGCGAAGAACGGTGAGGCGGTCACCGTGGCCGGGCTCGTGGTCCGGCCTCACAGGCCCCCAACGAAGAGCGGCAAGATCGTGGTGTTTCTCTCACTCGAGGACGAATTCGGCTTGGTCGACGTGACAGTGTTCGAGCGGGTCTATCAGGAGTTCGGGGGAGTAATATACGGGAACCCGGGCCTTTTGGTCACCGGGAACATCTCGAGGCGGGGCGATGGAGTGAGCGTGATCGCCAGGACAGTGCAAGGGTTGGGCCGTCGCCGTTCATCCGTCTGACCCCGTTCCCGGGCGTTCGTCGAACCCAAACTTCTCCTCGCCCACTATTGGATCGAACGCCCCCATGAGGGCATCTTGCATCAGACGGGTGAATCCCGGGAGCATCTCTGACGGGATCCGGATGACCATCTCCACCCTCTCGGCGTAACTGAGCCTATCGACTGTAAACCCCTGTTCAGCGATGAGGTTCTGAACACGTCCAAGGGATGGATAGTCTATGACGAACCTCACCTCGCGGAAGAGCCGCTTGCGCACAATGCCCGCGGCGTGCAGGCCCTCTCTTGCCGCGGACCCGTACGCCCGGACTAAGCCTGCCGCACCGAGCAGAGTGCCGCCAAAATACCGGGTGACTACCACCGTGCAGTACTTCACCTGCTCACGCTTTATGACCTCCAGAACCGGACGCCCGGCAGTTCCGGCGGGCTCGCCGTCATCGCTCGAGCGGGCGACCTCATCATGCTCGCCCAGAACAAAGGCGTAGACGTTGTGGGTTGCATCCCAGAACTCCCGCCTCACCCTGTCTATGAGGCGCAAAGCTTCCGCCTCTTCCTGGCACGGTGCGGCTGTCGCTATGAACTTGCTCTTTTTCACCACGATCTCTGCCCGGCCTTCACCCGCGAGCGCAAGGTAGCCTCTGGACATCCAAACCACTCCCGAAAGAGGGAATCATGAACTGCAGTAGAACTTATCATCTGGCATCGCAATCCAAGGAGGCGAGTCCCCAAGGTGCCCACCGCAAGGCTTTATCATTCCGATCCCTATCTTCGAGACTTCCAGTGCCGGGTCCTCCAATCGGAGCCTGCTTCGCGGACTTCAAGCCCGGGGCCTCTGTTCGAAGTGATCACTGACGTCACCGCCTTCTACCCGAATTCTGGCGGACAGCCGTCCGACCGCGGAACTGTCGCCGGCGTCGACGTCGTGGACGTGATTGAGCGCGAGGATGAGATCGTCCACCTGACGGTCGCAGCTGTGCCGGTGGGTCCGGCTGTCGGGAGGGTGGATGCGGACCGGAGGTTCGACCACATGCAACAACACACCGGCCAGCACATCCTCTCCGGAGCGTTCGCAAGCCTCTTCGGCCTGGAGACAGTCGGGTTCCACATGGGAGAAGAGACAGTCACCATAGATCTGGCGGCCCCGGATATTACCTACGACCAGGCGGCTGCGGTGGAGCGGCTGGCGTGCGAAGTGGTGTTTCAGAACCGTCCAGTCACTGCGACCTTCTGGACAAGGGAGGACCTGGACACGGCGCATCTTCGAAAGATCCCTGCGAGGACGGAGAACATACGCATCGTGGAAGTTGACGAGTTCGACCTCACCCCGTGTGGGGGCACTCACGTCCGCGCCACGGGGGAAGTCGGGCTCATCAAGATCATCCGCACTGAGCGGATCCGGGGCCTCACCCGCGTCGAGTTCGTGTGTGGCCGCCGTGCCCTCGCCGACTACCGTTGGAAGAACGACACCGTGCACGCTTCCGCCTCCATGCTGTCAGTCCACGGGCGCGAGCTTGCCGAGGCAGTCTCCCGGCTCCAGTCGCAGGTCAAGGAGGCCAAGCGGGAACTGGAGGCAGTCACCTCGGAGCTTCGCGCCTATCAGGCTGCCGAGATGTATAGGGCGACACCTCCGCTCGAGCCATCGGGCGTGCGCGTGCTGGCCCGGGCTTTCGAAGGGCTCGACATGAATGAGTTGAAGTCCCTCACCCACAAGGTCGCCGGGCACTCTAGAGTCGTTGCGCTCTTCGGATCCACTTGCGGTCCTCTAGCCCATCTAGTGTTCCAGAAATCGGAGGACTTACCCGACCTCAACATGTTCCACCTGCTCAAGCAGGTTCTTCCGTCAGTCGATGGCAAAGGTGGCGGCAACCCCGGCCTCGCACAGGGAGGCGGGAAGAACCCTGCCGGCCTCAGCCTTGCCTTGGAGCAGGCATCCGACATCGTGGCCCAAGCTCTGGACTCTGCAAACGGGACTGCCTGATTTCCAGGAACAGAGACCCGGCTGCGCCGTCGCTGTGGCGATCCCAGCCGGGTTAACTGCTGCTCGCAGCTTCTCATTTGGAGCATACTAACACGGGCACAAGTGAACGGCCGTCCTCCATCTGGGGGCGGCGGCCCGTGTGAACCCTCAGTAGCCGATACTAGAGGAGGAGCGCAGAGTGGTCCCGGATAGAAGACTGACCCCGACGGGCTCAAACACTTCAAAGAGCGTCAAGTGCAGCCGATGCGGCAGCATGTTCTCGCTTCCCGAGCCTCCGGAACTGCCCGGGCAGAAGACTTGCATGACATGCCCGGCCTGTGGCATGGAGAACTGCGTCGAGACATCGTGGCAGGTAGACGCGTCAGACGAGGACTACTGACACCTGTCACCTGAGGCTAGAGACTTGGAGAAGCCCGCCCTGTCCACCGAGGGACGAAGCCCCATGGCTTGAGGCGGGCTCGGCCTTTCCCTCACACTCTTCCCCTGATCGACATAGACTCGGCTTTCCAACCCACTACACTGGACAGGACGGGGATGCCCACCGGGCGGAACTCCAGAACGAGTGGGTTCTGAAGGTTGTTCCAGATAGTGAGCTGGCCATTGTAGCACTTGAATGCCGGAAGATGGACGCGCCGGCCGTTCAGCTCGATCGGATAGAGGACTTCTTCCTCAACCCTGAGATCGACCGCGACAATCCCCATGAGGCTCACCGTGCCAAGCCGGAAATTGTAGGCGACCCGGTCCGTGCGGAGTTCACGCAGGACTTCGCGGGACACCCACGGCGCGGTGGCGTCCGTCTCGTACCTGTCGCCCTGAGTGAAGATCGGGCCGAAGGTCCGACCCCGAGCCATCGATGTCAGGCTTCTGGTCTTGGCCGGGGGGCGGGTTCCGTCTGATCGCGGCCATACCCAGCTGATCTCCACCCAGTCTGGATAGCGGCTGTTCTGTACTGTGACTTCCCATTCGTAGTCGGTCAGTGTATGTGCCACTATCCTCTTGAAGGTCACGAACATCCCGGCGTGAATCGCGGGCTCGCTCGTTATGACCTCGTAGCCTTCTTTGGCCCCGGCTCGAACGGGATTCCCCAGGACAACTGCAATGGTCAAGGCCAGAAGGCTCAGAATGACCAGAAAGCGCCGTCGCATTGGCCGCCATTCTCCTTTCAGAGATCCTTTCTGAACACGAACTCCCCTCCTACCATCGTGGCAACCACATGGGCCTCAGGAATCTCAGCCGCAGGCATAGAGAAGATATCGCGGGAAAGGACTGCGATATCTGCGAGGGAGCCCCGGGAGAGGGTACCGCGGGTCAGTTCCTCGCCGACTGCCGCCGCCGCCCCAGCCGTGTAGGCGCGGACCGTCTCCTCCACTGTCAGGCGCTCTTCAGGGTACCAGCCGGCATCAGGTGTCCCGTCCAGGCGCCTTCGCGCCACCGCAGCATATATGCCGTGGATCGGATTGGGCGTCTCGACAGGCGCGTCAGACCCGAACGCCAAGGTGGCCCCTGATTTGATCAGACTACGGAAAGCATACGTCCACCGGCTCCTCTTACCCCAGTGACGGTCGGCCGCGGGGATATCCGTGAGGATGTGGACCGGCTGCATTGACGCGACCACGCCCACGTCCGCGAACTTCCGGACGTCGTCGGGGTGGAGCAGCTGCGCGTGTTCGATTCTGTGGCGGAGCCTGCGCCGCCCGCTCTCTTCGCGGACGGACTCGAATATGCTGAGGACCTCCCTGTTCGCCCGGTCGCCGATGGCATGGACCGCGCAGGATATGCCCCCAAGGACGGCCCGGCCCACGAGTTCGGCGATCTCTTCTTTAGACGTAACCGCAATCCCGGTGTTCCTGGGGTTGCCCTCGTAAGGCCTGAGCAAGTGGGCGGTCTGAGATCCCAAAGCCCCGTCCGCGAAGATCTTGAGAGGGCCGATCCGAAGCCACTCGTCCCCGAACCCGGTGGATAAGCCCATATCCAGGGCGTCGTCGAGGTTCTCTTTGGCTATAGCGGATGTCACCCTGAGCTTGAGCCTGCCGGAGTTCCGAAGCAGCTGGAACGCCTGAAACGCAGATGCCCCCTCCATGTTGTGAATGGCGGCGATCCCGAAGGCGTGCAACTGGGCCATTCCCTTCTCCATGGCGGCTGCCGTGGCCTCACTAGTGGGTTCAGGAATCACGCGCCGTACGAGGTCCGCCGCCGCCTCTTTCAGGATACCTGTGGCCTGCCTGGTCTCCTCATCCCTTACTATCTCGCCGCCCTCAGGGTCGGGGGTGTCGATTCCCACCCCGGCCAGCCTGAGCGCGGCGGTGTTCACCCACACTAGATGCAAGTCCTTGCTGAACATCGCTACGGGGTTCTTGGGCGCCACCGCGTCCAGGTAGGACCTGTCGGGGAGTTCCCCGCCCGGCCAGGCGTTCTTGTTCCACCCGGATCCCAGCACCCATGTCCCGGGTTTCGCGGCTTCCACCGCTTTGGCGACTCTCGCGGCGGCGTCTTCAACGGACGCGGCCCCATCGAGGTCCACTCCGGACATGCCAAGCGAGAAGAACATGAAGTGAATATGAGAATCTGAGAAGGCCGGAATGAGCGCGCGGCCCTTGAGGTCGATCCGTTCGAAGCTGTCATCCACCACCGCGTCGATTTCGGCTTCGGAACCTGCAAGTAGAACTCGCTTGCCCAGCACAGCCAGGGCTTGGCAGAACGGCCGCCTCCCGGATGCCGTGTATATCTTCCCGTTCGTAAAGACGTACCTTCCCAAAGTGGTCCCCCCCGTATTTCCTCTGACTATCTATTCCGCAGCCGGCCTGGTTTTCCTTCTCCTGCCCTGCCGCCGCCTGCGGCAGGAGGAGTGGGGCTGTCCTCGCCGAAGTCCTTTCTCAGACTCGTTGTGGGCATGCGGCAGAGCCGCCCGTAAGAAAGGATGCTGATCCCGTCAGCTACCCCACGGCTAAAGCCGGGGGCTTGCGGTAAGCAAGCCTGGAGCTGACCAGCCTCAGCTCATCGGCCGCAAGGCCATCGGGCTACGTTATTCAGGTCATGACACCCTGGGATGCGTGCCAGTTC
>JANLFS010000052.1:0-11387 GCA_024655925.1 Bacillota bacterium
TGCCGCGCCAGTTCTTTCAGCGTAACGCCTTTCCCCGGCGCGGCAGGTCTTGGCGGGCATTGGAACCCTAGCTCACCCGTTGCCGATCCCCAGGCTCAGACCGGGGTGACGACTTGGCCTGATGGCAAGGGTCCCCGGTAACCGATCATGCCATCGATTCCCAAGCCGCGGGCCTGGGGAGAGGGGAGCTTTCAGCGAAACTGCGTATGGGAAATCCCGCCATACATGCCCTGTGCCGCGACGTTTCGCAACACGCCACGCCAAGGCCCATTTGCGGAACTACTGAGTGGCAAGCCAGGCCGTTGACACGGCCGGCGGAGCCGGTGTATTATCAACCTAATATTCTATGACTGCGTAAACGCGACGACGGGGAGGAGTAGCGCGGGTGTGCCGGAAGAGAAGGGAGCCCACCGGGTGCGAGGTTCCCTCGGTCTCTGCGCGCGCGAAGGTCGCCCTTGAGCTGCTGGTCCGAAAGCCCCGATCGCAGGGGCCGGGTAGGTCCGGCCGGCGGGCCCGTTAAAACCCATTTGAGTCCGGTTGGTCCGGCGGCGCCCGTGTCTGGCAGGGAGCCGTGGGCTGTCCGGGAACAAAGGTGGTACCGCGGAGGTTGGCCTCCTTCGCCCTTTGGTGGGTGAGGGAGGCTTGTTTTGTGGCGCCGCCTGAGACCGGATCACACGAGACGCGACCACACAACCGGTCCGGGCATCCGGACAGGGGCGGTACTGGAGGTTTGACTACCATGGCGCGACAGGACATTCCCACAACCTACAACCCGAAAGAGATCGAGGACCGGATCTACGATTTCTGGCCGGGCGATACTTCCACGCTGAGCCCGATCCCAACCGGGAGCCGTTCATAATCGTGATGCCTCCGCCCAACATCACCGGGACACTCCACTTGGGCCACGCCCTCGACTCCACGATACAGGACATCTTGATCAGGTGGAGGCGGATGCAGGGCAAGAACACCTGCTGGATCCCGGGAACTGACCACGCGAGCATTGCGACGGAGGCCAAGGTCACTGCGGCCCTGGCCCGAGAGGGAATCTCCAAGGCGGACATCGGCCGGGAGAGGTTCGTCGAGCGCGCTTGGGAGTGGAAGCGCGAGTATGGCGGGGCGATCGTGGAGCAACTCAAGAAACTAGGGTGCTCGCCTGACTGGGACCGGGAAAGGTTCACCATGGACCCTGTGTGCTCCAGGGCGGTCCGGGAGGTCTTCGTCAGGTTATTTGACAAGGGCCTGATATACCGCGGAGACCGGATGGTCAACTGGTGCCCGGGGTGCGGGACGTCCCTTTCTGATGTCGAGGTGGAGCACGAGGACGTGGAGAGTGCCCTCTGGCATTTCCGGTATCCGTTCCGGGACGGAAGCGGACACATCTCTGTGGCCACGACTCGCCCGGAGACGATGCTGGGTGACACCGCGGTGGCGGTTCATCCGGAGGATCCGCGATATAAGAACGCAATCGGCAAGACTCTGGTGCTGCCCATCATGAACCGCGAGATACCAGTAGTTGCCGATGCCCACGTAGACCCGGAGTTCGGCACGGGTGCGGTCAAAGTCACCCCAGGCCACGACCCTAACGACTTCGAAATCAGCCTTCGCCACAACCTGCCCGCCATTAGAGTGATCGGGCAGGATGGCAAGATGACAAGTGCGGCAGGGAAGTACGAGGGCTGGGACCGGGACGAGTGCCGCCGTGCGGTGGTCCGCGAGATGGAGTCTCTGGGCCTCCTAGTGATGACTGAGAAGTACACCCACGCGGTTGGCCATTGCCAGAGGTGCGGGACGATGGTGGAGCCCTTGATCTCGCGACAGTGGTTCGTGAAGATGGAGCCGCTGGCCCGGCCTGCTATCGAGGCCGCGAAGAACGGCAGCATACGTTTTGTGCCGGAGAGGTTCACCCGGACCTACCTCAACTGGATGGAAAACGTCCGTGACTGGTGTATCTCCAGGCAGCTGTGGTGGGGGCACCGGATCCCTGTGTGGTACTGCAAAGGCTGTGAGCACATGTTCGCGTCCGTCGAGAACCCGGAATTCTGCCCGAAGTGCGGAGACGAGGTGGAGCAGGACCCCGACGTGCTGGACACCTGGTTCTCCTCAGCCCTTTGGACCTTCTCCACGATGGGATGGCCCGAAAACACCTCTGAGCTTGAGCACTGGCATCCCACGTCTGTGCTGGTGACGGGGTACGACATCATCTTCTTCTGGGTCGCCCGGATGATCTTCATGGCACTGGAGTTCATGGGAGAGAAGCCATTCTCCGATGTGCTCCTCCATGGGCTGATCAGGAACGCGGATGGCTCCAAGATGAGCAGGTCCAAGGGGACGGGGGTGAACCCCCTAGATATCGTCCGGGATTACGGGGCCGATACTCTGAGGTTCACCGTCATCACCGGGAACACGCCCGGAAACGACATCCGCTGGAACTCCGAGAAAGTGGAAGCGAGCCGCAACTTCGCCAACAAAATCTGGAACGCCAGCCGATTCGTGATGATGAACCTGGAGGGTTTTGAGGCTCCTGACGGCGAGCCCGACGGCCTGGACCTCACGTTGCCGGACCGGTGGATCCTCTCGCGGTTCAACCGGGCAGCCCGGGACACCACTGCCCATCTGGAAAGGTACGACTTGGGCGAGGCGGCGCGGACCGTCCACTACTTCATCTGGGGTGAGTACTGCGACTGGTATATCGAGATCGCGAAGCCGAGGTTGCGCGGAGAGGGCACTGGCAGGCTGACGGCCCAGTATGTACTGTGGAGAGTGCTCGAGGGGTCTCTGAGGCTCCTGCATCCCTTCATGCCGTTCATTACTGAGGGAATCTGGCAGCATCTGCCTCACCGTGGCGACTCTATCATGGTTCAGAAATGGCCGGAGCCCGACCCTGAGGCCTGGGACGAGGACGCCGAGGCCAGGATGGATACTCTGATGGAGATAATCCGGGCTATCCGCAATATCAGGGCGGAGTTCGGAGTAGTGCCGTCCCGGAAAGTGGACGCAGTGCTCCACGTCGACCCGGAGCGCGAGGTCGCTCTCTCGCAGGATCTGGACCTGCTGGCGCACCTCGCAGGGTTGGAGACGGTGGCGGTGAGACCCGCCGGGTCCGAGAAACCCACAAAGGCCGCGCACGCCGTGGTGCCCGGGATAGAGATCTACCTTCCCCTCGCAGGCATGATCGACCTCGACCGGGAGATCGAAAGGCTCAGGCGGGAGGCCGCAGACCTGGAGGGGGAGATCGCAAAGGTCGAACAGAAACTCGCTAACCCAGCTTTCGTGCAGAAGGCTCCGGAGGAAGTCGTGGCGAAACAGCGTGCAAGGCTCGATGAGCTGGCCGGGTCGGTCTCCATGATCCGTGCCAGAATAGAAGAACTTTCGAGGTAAGGCCGTGGACAGCGTCGACATCAGGCAGAGGGTGAGGCGTGTTGACGCAGCCCTTGCGGGGATGTATGGGCCGCGGGTGCTCAGGCCGAGAGGGGATGCTCTGGGCACTCTGGTCCACACGATCCTCACCCAGAACACCTCCGATGCGAATTCGGACCGAACCTTCGCGGCGCTCCGGGCCGCCTATCCGGATTGGGAGGCGCTCGCCCGGGCCCCGGCGGGCGATATCGCAAAGGTGATTCGCACGGGAGGGCTCGCGGACATCAAGGCCAACAGGCTGAAGCAGGTTCTCGAGACGGTCCGATCCTGCGCGGGCCGTCTCGATCTCGGTTTCCTGTCTGAACTCAGTGACGAAGAGGCCTTCGACTACCTCACGTCGCTTCCGGGAGTGGGTCCGAAAACCGCAGCGTGCGTACTTCTCTTCGCCCTGGGCAGGCCAGTCTTCCCCGTGGACACCCACGTCCACCGGGTTGCAAACCGCGTGGGCCTGGTCCATACCAGCGGACCCGCAAAGACTCAGGAAGTCCTGGCCCCGCTGGTTCCCCCGGAGATTGTCTACCAGTTCCATATGAACATGGTGACCCACGGTCGGAGGACGTGCAGGGCCGGGAAGCCGCGATGTGAGGCGTGCTCACTTGCACCCGGGTGTGAATGGGCGGTGAGGAATGGGTGACTTTCGATGAGGCCATTGCGTACCTGGATCAGCTGACACGGTTCGGCATCAGGCCCGGGCTGGAGCGAACCCAGCGTTTGCTCGCAGCGATTGGAAACCCCGAGCGGCACATGAAACACGTGCACGTCGCGGGGACGAACGGTAAGGGGTCCGCAGCCGTCATGGTGGAGTCCGTGCTCAGGCACGCCGGCTACCGAACCGGGCTCTTCACCTCTCCGCACCTCCAGAGATACACCGAGCGCATCCGGGTGGACGGGAAGGAGATCCCTCAGGCCGAGCTCGCGTCCATCCTGCAATCTCTGGTCCCTGCCATCTCAGCCATGGGAGAGGACCCGGACCTCGGGCTGCCGACGGAGTTCGAAGTGTGCACGGCCCTGTGCTTCGAGTGGTTCCGCCGTGCGGGCGTGGAAATAGCGGTAGTGGAAGTTGGGCTCGGGGGGAGGTACGATTCCACCAACGTGGTGATGCCGGAGGTGGGAGTGATAACCCACATAGCCCTCGACCACATGGAGAGACTGGGCCGTACACTCGGGGAGATCGCTTGGGACAAAGCCGGGATACTGAAGCCTGGGATCCCTGCTGTCGTCGCCCCACAGGAAGAGGAGTCTGAGCGGGTGCTGAAACGCGTCGCGTCGGACGTGGGGGCGCCCGTGGTTTGGACCGGCAGGGATGTGACCTGGAATGTCGTATCTGTTGATGTACTGGGGACAACCATGGAGATCAACGTCCCCGGGTTCGTCGTGGGGACGGTCCGCACCTCTCTCCCCGGAAGGCACCAGGCGGTCAACTGTGCGGTTGCAGTGACAACCCTGGGGGTGCTCGCCGGGCGCGGATTCCCTGTGCCCCGTGAAGCGCTTGAAGCGGGGCTTATCGGGGCGCGGAACCCTGGGCGATTCGAGGTGGTAGATCCTGGCCCGCCTCTGGTCATCCTCGACGGGGCGCATAACCCTGATGGAGCACATGCCCTGGCGAGTGCGGTAGGCGAGATAATCCCGGGACGCCCCAGAGTCCTTGTGCTTGGGTGCTCGCGCGATAAACCCTTGCGCGAAATGGTCGAGATCCTTGCTCCCCTCGCCGAGATCATCATCGGGACGGAGGCTTCTCATACAAGATCAGGGGCGGCGGATCCAGAAGAAATCGTCTCACTTGCCAGGCAGGCGGGCCGGGAGGCTTGGGCGGTCATCCCCGCTCGGGCCGCGGCCAGTGAGGCTCTGGGGTTGGCACGTTCACGGGGGGCACAGGCAGTGTTGATCGCTGGGTCCCTGTACCTGATCGGCGAGGTCCGGGGCATGTGGCGCGATTAGGGTTGGGGGCGAGAAGTGGTGGCAGTGTCATATGACGGTGACATGGAGTTGTTCCGCACAGCCCGTATTACGATCTTCGCCGGGGCGTTTGGAAGCGGAAAGACTGAACTGGCGGCGAACTTCGCGTCGCGGCTTGCGGGGTCCGGAGGAAAGGTCTCACTCGTTGATATCGACATAGTGAAACCACTCTTCCGGTCCAGAGAACTCAGGCAGAGACTCGGGGAACGCGGAATCAAGGTGGTATCGACCCTTACGAACCTCGAGATGTCCGACCTCCCAGCACTGTCGCCCGAGATCTTCGGTTTGTTAGGAGACTCTCGAATTGAGACAATCATCGATGTAGGCGGGGATGATGATGGCGCCAGGGCTCTTGGGAGGTTCAGGGACAATCTGGAGAGAGCAGGCTATGAGATGCTGTATGTCATAAACACCCGGCGGCCTTTCACATCCACTCCAGATGAGATAATCTCTATGATGGGCGCGGTGCAAGAGGCTTCACGGCTCCGGGTGACTGCCCTCGTTGCCAATACTAACCTGGGGGCTGAGAGCGGCATCGACCTGGCGAGGGAGGGCCTCCCCGTGATTGGGGAAGTGTCCCGGACGACCGGGATACCCATAAGATTCGTGGTTCTCGAACGAGGGGCGGCCTGTGATAGAGAGGGGGCCGCGAGACTCTCAGAGGAATCGGGTCTCCCGGTGTTCGTCATGGACCGGTTCATGCTCCCGCCGTGGGAAGGATTTCGTCAGTCATGAGTGGTATTAGTGACGAATAAGAGTATCTACTGAGGCGGGGCCATGCCCCGTACCGGATGATTCGAGCAAAGGAAGGGATCTTCAATGCCGGTGAAGAGGTCATCCACGGGCGGCGCTCTCTCCTGGATCCTCGCCGTCGCTTTGGTGAGCGTCGCCGCGGTAGGGGTTGGCTGGCTGATCGGGCAGCAGGTTTTGAACCTGATGAGTCCCGGGCGTAGCTCGGTCTCCAAGAGCAGCTCAGGAGATACCAGCTACAGCTACTACCCGTGGAACAACACACAGACCACAACCACTGCCGCCCCCACGACGAAGCCATCCGAAGGCTCCGGCCCAGACATTCAGCTTCCAAAGACGACGGTGAGCCCTTCGACGACCGCGGCAGCCCCGACGCCCGCCACGCCCACGCCTGCACCAACTCCAAGCCCTGCGCCAGCACCGAAGGCTGGGTCTCAGGTGTTCTACCGGGTCAGAGTGGGCTCATTCGGCACCAGGGAATCGGCGATGGCGGCCGCGCGGGATCTTGAGGCTCAAGGCTACCCCACCTACGTGACCGGGCCGGCCCCTTACAGGGTGCAGGTGGGGGCGTTCGTCAACCGTGGGAACGCGTTGGCACTCAGTGACAAGCTCGCCAGCCTTGGGTACGAAGTTGTCGTAGTGGAATAGCGAGAGATGTGGCCCGGCGCAGGCGTGCCGGGCCGCATGACTTGGGGGGGAACCGCTTGACGCTCCAAGACATCTGCCCGCTGATCGATGCCGACGTTCTCTGTCTTGCGGACAAGCTTCCAAACGTAGAAGTGTCTGTCGCATGCGGGTCTGACCTTATGAGTGACGTTCTTGTGTTCACCCACGAGAAGACCCTGCTTTGCACAGGGCTGGTGAGTCCCCAGGTCATCAGGACCGCGGAAGTCGCCGGGCTGTGCGCCATAATCTTCGTGCGAGGGAAGCGGCCTGAAGAGGACGTCATAAGACTGGCCGTGGAGAAAGGCATTCCTCTGCTCGCAACCAGGCTCCCGATGTACGAGACGTGCGGCATCCTGTTCCGGGCGGGGATTGCGGGCACTTCGTCGTTGTGGCGGTGAGTGCGGAGGGATCGAGCTTGGACCCTGGTGCAGGCGCGCTGGAGATGGAGTTCTCCATAGCGAGATACGATTTCACCGCGGCCGGGGAAGCAGCGACGAAAATCAAGAGAGTCTTGCGCCAATTGGGGCTCGATGCCGAGACTGTCAGGCGGGTCGCCGTGGCCGCCTACGAAGCCGAGATGAACCTGGTCATCCATTCCACTCAGGGCGGCAGATTAGCGTTGTCCGTCGACTCCGACAAGGTCACGCTCACCGCGGAGGATACCGGCCCGGGGATACCAGACATCGACCTTGCAATGAGAGAAGGCTATTCGACTGCCCCAGACGAGGTCAGAGAGATGGGGTTCGGGGCGGGCATGGGGCTTCCCAACATGAAGCGGTGCGCGGACCAGTTCAGAATCGAATCAGCGGTGGGTTCAGGAACCACAGTGGAAATCGTTGTGAAGGTTCCGAAGGTGGGAGCCGCGGACGCTTGAGGGGGTAGAACGTGGTTTGAACCAACGATTCCATTCCGTCCGGCTTCTCGAAGAGAAGTGCAAAGGCTGCACCAACTGCATCAAGAGGTGTCCTACCGAGGCCATACGGGTCCGGGAGGGCAAGGCTGTGATAAACCCAGAGAGGTGCATCGATTGCGGGGAATGTGTTCGGACCTGTGAGAACCACGCGAAGACAGTTGTTACGAGCTCACTCAAGGACCTCGAGACCTTCAGGTTCCGGATTGCGATCCCCGCTCCCGCTCTCTACGGCCAGCTAGGCAAGGGAGTCCAGCCTGGCCAGGTGGTTCACGGCCTGCTCAGCCTGGGTTTCGATGCAGTCTGCGATGTATCCTTTGGGGCAGATGTGGCCACGGAATGCACGCGGCGGTACATAAGACGGACACCATCCCCGAGACCCCTCATCTCCAGCGCATGCCCTGCTGTTGTGCGCCTGATCCAGGTGAGATTCCCAGGCCTCCTTCCCCACGTAGCGAGGGTCGAGAGCCCCATGTTCGCCGCGGCGAGGCTCTCCCGGATGGAGGTCTCCGAGGAACGAGGCATTCCCCCTGAAGATGTGGGGGTGTTCTTCATCACCCCATGCGCAGCCAAGGTTACAGCTGTCATCGCCCCGCTCGGGTCAGAGTGTTCCTATGTTGACGGCGCCATTGCGATATCGGACATCTTTGGGCAGCTCTCGGAAGCCGTGGCCTCCGGTGTGACCGCGAAACCGCTTCATGCAGGCTCCGGACTCGGGGTGGGCTGGGCTGGAAACGGGGGCGAGCTTCGCGCCCTGGGGCTCTCCAACACGCTCGCCGTGGACGGCATCCACAATGTAATCAGCCTCCTCGAGGAAGTGGAGACTGGCAGGCTCCGGGGCGTGGATTACATCGAGGCGCTCGCATGTCCGGCGGGGTGCGTCGGTGGCCCCGTGAGCGTGGAGAACCCTTTTGTCGCCAGGGTCCGTGTGCGGGAAGTGGCGGATGGGCTTCTCTCCGAGGTCGGCCCGGATACTTCTGGGGAAGTTGCTGCGATCCTGGACAAGCATGGCGAGGAGTCTTTCGAGATCCTAGGGGACATTCCGGCACTGTCCGGCCTGGAGCTGGACCGGGACCTCAAGACGGCGATTGCCATGATGGGGCAGCTGGAGAAGGTTCTTGCGGACCTTCCAGGCCTGGACTGCGGGGCGTGCGGATCTCCGACGTGCCGGGCCCTCGCCGAGGACATAGTGCGCGGGAATGCGAGCGAGACGGATTGCATGTTCAAACTGCGCGAGCGCATGCGTGAAGTAGCCGAGGAACTCCTCGGTCTGACCAAGAAGGATCTGCCGGCAATGGGGAGGCGTGACGGGAAATGACCGTAAGGGAGCTGGCGCAGGCACTTGAACTGGACTGCATAGCAGCGCACATTGGGTTGGACCGCGAGGTGACCTCGGGCTACGTGTCTGATCTCCTCAGCGATGTGATGGCGAACGCCCGAGCGGGGGCAGTCTGGGTGACTTCACAGGTGCACCAGAATGTGGTGGCCGTGGCACTCCTCCTGGACCTCGCTGCAGTGGTCATAGTGGGCGGAATGGCACTTCAGGAGGATGCAGTGGAGAAAGCCGAGGCGCGCGGCATTCCGGTTCTGACCACCCGCATGCCAGCGTTTGAGGTCGTGGGGAGGATGTACTCGCTTGGAATAAGAGGGGAGAACTGATGCTGAGAAGGCTCGTGGGCGACCTCCACGTCCACACCTTCCTCTCACCGTGTGCGGCGCGGGAGATGAGCCCGAGGGCAGTGGTCGCCAGGTGCGTAGCTCTCGGTCTCGATATCATCGCCATAACGGACCACAACTCCGGGTTGAACGTGGAACAGACTGTTTTCGAGGCCCGAGGGACCGAGCTTGCAGTGATCGGAGGCATTGAGGTGCAGACTCGGGAAGAGGTCCATGTGATCACCTTGCTTCCGGATCTGGAATCCCTGGCGAAGTGGGATGCCAGCGTCCGAAGGGCTCTTCCCCCAGGGCAGAACACACCGGAAATCTTCGGCGAGCAGTGGGTCGTGAACCCGAGGGCCGGGTCCACCCGGCAGGAGACGGCGTTTCTCGCAGCCCGCACCACACTCTCAATAGATGAGGTTGTGAGTCGAGTAGGCAGGTTGGGTGGCCTGTGTATCCCGGCCCATGTCGACAGGCCGTCTTTCAGCATGCTGGGCCAGCTTGGGTTCATCCCGCCCCACCTTGACCTTCCCGCTCTGGAGGTATCCCGGAACGTCAATGAGGACCAAGCCAGACGCACACTGCCAGCAGCGGCCGGCCGGCGCCTCGTGTGTTCCTCGGACGCTCACACACTGTCCGACATTGGAACGGGCTGTTCTGTGTTCACGGTGGAGCGTCCCACCCTCCCTGAGATCATCATGGCAGTGCGGGGAGAAGGCGGGAGAAACGTGGAGATAGAATAGATGCGAGAGCTCTCGATGCATATCCTGGACATTGCACAGAATTCCATCGCGGCAGGGGCGACCCTGGTGACCATCGACGTCCTCGAAGACACGGACAGCGACACCATGGTCATCAGGGTGGAGGATAATGGCAGGGGCATGGACCCCGAATTTGCGATGCGGATTCGGGACCCGTTCGTTACCACGCGTACGACCCGAGATGTTGGGCTGGGTGTCCCGCTTTTCGCAGCCGCGGCGGAGCGGTGCGGCGGCGGGCTCACGGTGGAGACTGAACGTGGCCGGGGCACCGTGGTTGCAGCAACATTCAGGCTCAGCCACATCGACCGGGCACCCCTCGGCGACATGGCAGGGACTGTAGTTGCGCTGGCCGTCTGTAATCCGGGGGTGGATTTCGTGTATAATCACTCTCGTGGAGGCAAATCCCTTAGAGTCGATACGCGGGAAATCCGGACGGAGGTGGGCGATATTCCTCTGTCCCATCCGGAAGTGGCATCGTTCATCAGGCAGCACATAGCTGAAGGTGAAAAGGAGTTAGGAGCTTGAAGCAAATCGGCGTGGTCAAAGCGGTTCACGGAAAGCACGTCGAAGTGACAGTGACCCGCCCAACTGCCTGTAAGCATTGCGGTGCGTGCGGACTTGTCGAGAACAAGCCTCGTCTCCTTCTGGCCAGGAACAACGCAGGGGCCGAGGTGGGGGACTTAGTGGTGTTGGAGATCCCGGATGGGGATGTTCTCAAGGCCGCAGCATTTGTCTACGGCGTGCCGCTTCTCGGGCTGATGGTCGGCCTCGGGGTCGGGCCTGGGATCGCCCGGGCCTTGGGGTTCGGTATCAACCCTTCGGTCGCCTCGGCCATCGGCGGTCTTCTTCTCATGGGTATCGGATACGGTGCCCTCAACCTCTACGACCGGTCCCTGAGTGAGGGGTCGTATGCCTCGGTTGCCACGGAGATTGTCAACCAGGACAGCACGGTATGCGCATCCCAAGGAAGAGATGGGTCAGGCGGAGGGATTCTATGAGACGGGCCAAGATTCCAGATGTCGTAGTCAGGCGCCTGCCGCTTTACCTGCGCGCGGTCAGTGATTTCGACACACGTGAGCGGATGATCATCTCCTCCCAAGAACTTGGAGACTACACCGGTCTGACACCTGCCCAGGTACGCAAGGACCTTACCTTCTTCGGAGAGTTCGGCAAGCAGGGCATCGGCTACGATGTGAAATTCCTCCTCGCGCAGCTGCGGGACATCCTGAGGCTCACTCGCGAGGTCCACATCGGCCTCGTGGGCCTGG
>JANLFS010000052.1:11397-13979 GCA_024655925.1 Bacillota bacterium
CCCAGGCCCACGAGGCCGATGTGGACCTGGGCAAGCTGGGGCAGGCCCTCGCCAGGTACAATATCGAGCAGCACACCGAGGCTGGTGCGCGGATGAGGGCCGCCCCCGATAGGCTCAGGATCACTGCCATATTCGATGTTGACCCTTCCAAGGTGGGAGGGGAGTACGTGGGCATTCCCATCTTCCACGTGGACGAGCTCAGGACGAAGATTCGGGAACTCAGCCTCAAGATTATGGTCATCGCAGTGCCAGCCCAGCACGCCCAGGCAGTGGCATCGGAATGCGCCCTTGCGGGAGTGCGAGCTATCCTGAACTTTGCGCCCGCGAAGTTGGCGCTGCCGCCGGAAGTCAGAGTACACTCCACCGATTTGACACTGGAGTTGCAGAGCCTGGCGTTTTATACTGAATGAGTGGGTCCTGACAGTTGAAGGGGGTCCGGAACTGTGTCGAACGGCAAGATTCAGGCGGTCGCGCTCGTCTTCATAGTGTTGGTGATAGCAGGGGTCGCTGCAGCTTCAAGGAACTACGAAAGGTCCGGCTACTGTGGGTCCTGCCATTCTATGGCACCTTACTACGAGTCCTGGCAGGCTTCTAACCACGCGAGCGTGGAGTGCGTGGGATGCCACACAGGTCCGGGTGTCGTAGGATGGGCCAGAGGCAAGGCCGACCTGGTCAGGATGATCCGGGCGGAGAGAGCTGGCGGTGCCACTACCTTCGACGTGGAGACCGGGGACGAGTTCTGCATGGGGTGTCACCCGCAGGCAAAGTCCATCAAGGAGTCTGAGACGGTCAAGGTCTCCCATGCCGTGCATGACGCGATCGGGCTGGATTGCAGCTCATGCCACGGCGGTCAGATACACGGCGAGGACGGTGGCCCTCCGACGACTATAACTCACGATACATGTGACATGTGCCACGCCGAGGAGATCGACGACTACGATCTGTGCTCGAAGTGCCACAAATGGTGATGCCACATTCGCATCCCGCCGCCGCTCAGGAGTCGAAGCCTGGGCGGCGGTTGCCATGCCTGGTTGACCCCCACCCCCTCAAAAGGTATCATAGACTCCGGAACTCAGTCGAGTTTCCGGGGCTTTCTGTGCGTGTTTTCGGTCTTAGCCAAGGATTCTTGCCCTCGCCGGCGTACCCGCCGGTGAACGCACTGCACTGATCGCACATTACCCGAGTGGCTCGAATTTGTGGGGGTGACTGGATGTTCAGAATTGTTGACAAAAACCTCCTCGCGCCTGGGGTTCACCGTTTTGAGGTGGAGGCTCCGCTTGTCGCGAGGCGGGCACGTCCGGGGAACTTTGTGATCGTCCGCACAACGTCGAAAGGCGAGAGGATCCCACTTACCATAGTCTCGCACGATGCTGAGAAGGGGACCATCATTCTGGTGGTACAGGAGATCGGGAAGAGCACTGCAGAAATGGGCCTGCTTCGGGCTGGTGACTCCTTCACCGACGTGGTGGGGCCTCTCGGGACTCCGACCAGGATCGAGAAGGTCGGCACGGTTGTGGCGGTTGCCGGCGGGATCGGAGTCGCTCCAATCCTCCCTCAGATCCGCGCCCACCGGGAGATCGGGAACCACGTCATAACTATAGTCGGGGCCCGCACCCGAAACCTGCTCATTCTCACAGATGAAGTCGAGGCAGGCAGCCACGAAGTGATCTACGCCACCGACGACGGCAGTCTCGGGTACCACGGGTTCGTATCAGGGGCACTTGAAGAACTGATCAAGTCCGGCCGGACGGTGAACGAAGTCATCGCCATCGGGCCGGTTAGGATGATGCAGGCGACTGCGAACGTCGCTCGCAAGTATGACATCCCCACCACGGTCAGCCTGAACGCAATCATGGTGGACGGGACGGGGATGTGTGGATGCTGCCGGGTCACAGTCGACGGGGAGGTCAAGTTCTCCTGCGTGGACGGCCCGGAGTTCGACGGGCACAAGGTGGATTTCGATGAGCTCATCGCCCGCCAGAGTTTCTTCTGCGCCAAAGAGAAAGTGGCGCGTGACCGGTTCGAGGCTGAAAGGGGTGCGTGCCAGTGCCACGGGAGATAGTCGAGAGGGCGAAGATGCCGAAGCAGTCGCCTGAGGTCAGGCGAAAGAACTTCAACGAGGTTGCCCTTGGCCTCGACTCCGAAGCTGCGGTGCGCGAGGCGGGCAGGTGTATCCAATGCAAGAACAGTCCGTGTGTCACCGGGTGCCCTGTTGAGGTGGACATCCCTGCGTTCCTCGCATTGACTGCCGAAGGCAAGTTCGATGAGGCCGCGGCCAAGGTAAAGGAGAAGAACAGCCTCCCGGCAATCTGCGGGCGCGTATGCCCCCAGGAGACCCAGTGCGAACAGGTATGCACCTTGGGGCGGAAGTTCAAGCCCGTGGCCATAGGCGCACTCGAGCGGTTCGTCGCCGACTGGAGCCGGGCGCACGCTGGACGCCCCGACGACACTGGGTGTTGCGGGGGCGTCGGGTGCTGCGACGCGCACCCCTCCGCTTCCACATCTTCCCTGGCCCACCGTCCTGTCACCGCACGTCCCCCGTCCAGCTCGAATGCTCCCAAGGTGGCCGTAATAGGGTCCGG
>JANLFS010000052.1:13989-23145 GCA_024655925.1 Bacillota bacterium
GGTCCGGCCCCGCGGGGCTCACTGCCGCTGCGGACTTGGCTCTCATGGGCTACCGCGTGGACATGTTCGAATCCCTGCACGAGACAGGTGGGGTGCTCAGGTATGGAATCCCCGAGTTCAGGCTGCCGAAGGCCATCGTGGATGAGGAAGTTGACTATGTGAGGAGCCTCGGGGTGAGCATCTACACCAATACCGTGGTGGGCTACACGCTCAGCCTCAACGAGATGCTTGAATCCGGCGAGTATCAGGCCGCGTTCATCGGCACCGGTGCGGGCCTCCCATACTTCCTCGGCATTCCGGGGGAGAACCTCAATGGGGTATACTCAGCCAACGAGTTCCTTACCAGGGTGAACCTGATGCGTGCCTACGAGTTCCCCGAGTACGACACCCCGGTCAATGTGGGCGAGAAGGTCGCCGTGGTGGGAGCGGGTAACGTCGCCATGGACTCAGCCCGCACCGCCCTTCGCCTCGGGGCGAAGGAAGTCAAGATAGTGTATCGCCGGTCTCGCGCAGAGATGCCGGCCAGGATCGAGGAGATCGAAAACGCCGAGGAGGAGGGCGTTGAGATGATGCTCCTCGTCAACCCCACCCGGATCATCGACAACGGCTTCGGAGCGGTGGGCGGCATGGAGTGTCTGCGTATGGAACTCGGAGCTCCCGATGAGAGTGGCAGGCGCCGGCCGGTGCCCGTTAGCGGCTCAGAATTCACCATTGACGTTGACACTGTCGTCATCGCCATCGGCCAGGGCCCGAACCCGCTCCTTCTATCCAGGACCACGGGGCTTGCTCTCACAAGGAGAGGGAACATCGAGACGCGTGACGAATACGGAGCTACAAGCATACCTGGGGTCTACGCCGGAGGGGACATCGTGACAGGCGCCGCGACTGTCATCTCGGCGATGGGAGCGGGCAAGCGCGCGGCACGCGGGATAGATCTCTGGTTGCGTTCGAAGTCGTGAGCAGGAGGTGCCTTACTGTATGTTGAGCGATATCGAGATCGCCCAGTCAGCCAGGCTTCGTCCCATCCAGGAGGTGGCGCAGGACGTTGGACTATCTGAAGATGACCTTGAGTATTACGGCAAGTTCAAAGCAAAGGTTTCCCTCGGCGTCCTTCCGAGGCTGGCGGATCGCCCAAATGGAAGGCTCATCTACACCACGGCCATCACCGCGACACCCGCGGGGGAGGGCAAGACTTGCACAGCGGTAGGGGTTACCCAGGCCCTGGGCAAGCTCGGGAAGAAAGTGATGCTCTGCCTGCGTGAGCCTTCCCTCGGTCCCACTTTCGGGATCAAGGGCGGGGCTGCCGGAGGAGGTTACTCCCAGGTCGTGCCGATGGAGGACATCAACCTCCATTTCACCGGGGATATCCATGCAGTCGGCACGGCGCACAATCTGCTCGCGGCCTTGCTGGACAACCACATCCACCAGGGGAACGCCCTCGGAATCGACATCCACCGGATCGTCTGGCGAAGGGTCATGGATATGAACGAGCGGCAGCTGCGCAGCATCGTCTGTGGGCTGGGCGGGTCCGGAAACGGAGTGCCGAGGGAGTCCGGGTTCGACATCACAGTCGCGTCCGAGATCATGGCAGTGCTGTGCCTCGCGACCAGCATGTCCGATCTCAAGGAAAGGCTCGGCCGGCTGATCGTCGCCTATACCCAGGACAACAAGCCTGTGACGGCGTCGGACCTCAAGGCCGTTGGGGCCATGGCCGTTCTTCTCAAGGACGCTCTCAAGCCCAACCTCGTGCAAACCCTCGAGGGCCAGCCCGCGTTCGTGCACGGCGGGCCGTTCGCCAACATAGCCCACGGCAACAACTCCGTGATCGCCACCGGTATGGCGCTCAAGCTAGCGGACTACGTGGTGACCGAGGGAGGATTCGCGGCCGACCTCGGGGCGGAGAAGTTCTTCGACATCGTCCACAGGTTCACCGGACTCAAGCCTGACGTGGCGATCCTGGTTGCCTCTGTCCGGGCCTTGAACATGCACGGCGGGGTCCCCAAAGACAAGGTCAGCGAGACCAATCTCGCGGCCCTCGAAGCAGGGTGCGCGAACCTCGACCGGCACATCCAGAACCTCAAGAAGTTCGGAGTGCCCATCGTGGTTGCGATCAACCGGTTCCCCACTGACTCCCCAGAGGAACTGGAGCTCGTTAAGGGCCACTGCGATGCTCTGGGCGTTCGCAGCGCGATATCCGAGGTGGTCGCCCGCGGCGGCGAGGGCGGGCTGGAGCTGGGCCGGCAGGTGCTTGAGGCGCTGGAGAGCGATCCTTCGGACTTTCACCCCATCTACGACCCGGCCCTGCCCATAAAGGCCAAGATCGAGACGCTCGCGCGGGAGATCTATGGGGCTGACGGTGTGGTCTACACGCCCGGGGCGGAGAAGAACATCTCCTCCCTCACGAAGCTCGGCCTCGACAAGATGCCAATATGCATGGCTAAGACCCAGCACTCCATCACGGACGATCCGAACATGAAGGGAGCGCCCACTGGCTGGAAGCTGAACGTCAGAGAAGTCCGGGCTTCTGCCGGCGCCGGGTTCCTGGTGGTGCTGACAGGCGACGTGATGACCATGCCGGGCCTCCCGAAGGTACCGGCCGCGGAGAACGTGGACATCGACGAGAACGGAAGGATAGTTGGGCTGTTCTGATAGGTAATAATGTACGCGATAGTGGCCTGTCCGCCACCGGGCGTCGGATGGCGTCATGATGGGCCACATGAGCTGAGCCGGAAGGCATGGTCAGCTTCTCCCCCTTGAACCACCAGGTTCCGGGGGGTATTTCTTGTGGCCTGTCCCAATTTCGGGGCTTGAGCGTCACCCAGTGCACGCTATTCATACTATATATCAGCCTGAGGGCCGAGAGTATGCCCAGAAAACCCAGTGGCCTATGGCTGGATAACCGATACGGGAGGAGCGATGAACCGTGGAGAGCGCTCAGGTCGGCTTCGGATGGTGGAAAGGTGGTCTCGCCTGGAGCCTCGCCTTGATCCTTCTAGGAATCATCGTGGTTGCGGTGTTCTGGTTCCCGTGGTGCTAGCGGGGCGTGATTCAGATGCAGTACCGCGTAAAAAAGGGTGACTTGCCTGCAGAGGCAGGCCAGGGGATTCTCAGCGATAAGGAGGACACACAAATGACCGTTGGCGAAGTCGTCAAGGCTGATCCTGGCCCCGGTGTGGGCTGGTGGGCGGGAGGAAACTGGGGAATGCTCTTGATCCTCCTGGGCATCATTGTTCTCGCGGCATTTGTACCCAGGTGGTGGTAGTCGCGAGGGCTATCGCAAGGTGAGACCGGCCGGTCGTAGCCTCGCCCTTCCTGTCAACCGTGCCTGCCACGGCACGGTTGATCTGCGTACCCCAGCGGTGAAATGGACGATTGCCCACCCCGCTTATGTTCGCCCTGTGCTGCATGGTTCTGAGTGACCAAGGTATTGTTCCCCGCGGGAACCTGGTATATACTCTACTCTAGGCGCAGACCAGCATTCTTGGGAGGTGCTCTGTCTTATGAAATCCTTGGAGGAGCTCAAGCGGATCAGAGAGCGGGCGCGGGCTATGACGGAACTCCGCGAAGGTCAGGGTGACGTCAGGATCGTCGTCGGCATGGGGACATGCGGAATCGCAGCCGGCGCCCGTGACACTCTTGGAGCGATCTTGGAGGAACTCGGTCGCCGGAACCTTCACAATGTCACAGTCACCCAGACCGGCTGCGTCGGGCTGTGCGAGCAGGAGCCTATAGTCGACGTTGTCCGGTCGGGCGAGGCGAAGGTGACTTACGGGAAAGTGACACCGGAGCGCGCCCGGCAGATTATTGCGAGCCACGTCGTGAACGGACGCGTTCTCGGCGATCTCGTCATATCCACTCAGTAGGCTTTGCCTTCTGACGAGGATTGTGAATGTCTTCACAAGGCTTGTTGCCGGGATCGTGTGAGATCCGCGCAACACTGCGAACACTTCGGATGGGGAGGGACCCGAGCGTGCACAGTCTGACCGAGACGTGCTCTCCTGACCAGGCATACCTGGATGAGGTCGGAAGAGTTGCGGAGAACTACCGTGGAAAGCCCGAAGACCTGGTACTTGCGCTCCACGACGTGCAAGCCCTGGGGAACTGGCTTCCGCGCGAGGCCTTGACCATCGTGGCGAGGACTCTCAATCTTCCTGTAAGCAAGGTGTATGGTGTCGCGACTTTCTACTCGATGTTCTCCACCAAACCGCGGGGACGGCACATCATCCGGATCTGCGAGAGCGCCCCTTGCCACATCGCGGGAGCGCAGGCGATCGTGGACTCGCTCCAGGCTCAGTTGGGGGTGGAGTTGGGCGGGACCACCAAGGACGGCAGGTTCACCCTCGAGCTCACATCCTGCCTCGGGGTATGTGGTGTTGCCCCTGCGATCATGATCGATGATACGGTTCACGGCAACCTCACTGTGGAGGACCTGCCCGCAATACTGCGGCAGTATGAGTAGGCCGGTCGAGACTGCCTGATCCTGGGCCCCACGCGTGTGGGGTCAACCGCGAAAGGAGGAGTCCTCGTGGAGTTCTATCGTTCTCACGTACTCGTGTGCGGGGGGTCTCCGTGCGTGGCCGCGGGTTGCCGGGCTGTGAGGGATGCTCTAGTCAGCTCGGTTGCAGCGCGGGATCTCGCGCGGGAGATTCGCGTGGTCGAAACCGGATGCCTGGGCCCGTGCGATCTTGGCCCGATTATCGTGGTGTATCCTGAAGGCACTGTCTATACGCAAGTTTCTGTTGGGGACGTCGAGGAGATCGTGGCGGAACACCTCGTCAAGGGCAGGGTGGTCCGGCGTCTCCAGTACACTGGCGAACTCCCCTCAGTGGCCCGGGCGGATGAGAAACGCACCGGGTACTTTGATATTCAGCACCGAATAGTCCTGAGGAACGTCGGGCTCATCGATCCCGACAACATAGAAGAGTATATCGCCCGGGACGGCTACCAGGCCGCGGGGGCAGCGTTGACCTCGATGAAGCCCGACGATGTCATCGAGATCCTCAAGGCATCTGGCCTCAGGGGACGGGGCGGCGCCGCGTTCCCGACAGGCCTTAAGCTCCAATTCACAGCGCGGGCGAAGTCAGACCAGAAATACATCATCTGCAACGCAGACGAAGGCGAGCCCGGGACGTTCAAGGACCGGCTCATTCTCGAGGGCGACCCCCACGGGATCCTGGAGGGCATGATCTTGCTGGGTTATGCCTCAGGTGCAACCCAGGGCTACGTGTACATCCGCGGTGAGTATGCGGTCTCTATCGAGCGGGTGGAGCATGCCATCGAACAGGCGCGTGGCCTCGGCCTGCTCGGGCGGGACATATTCGGCTCCGGGTTCGATTTCGACGTGGAGGTCAAGAAAGGGGCGGGGGCCTACGTGTGCGGTGAGGAGACCGCCCTCATCGAGTCCATCGAAGGAGGCCGGGGCGAGCCCAGGAGCAGGCCGCCATACCCCGGCACACAAGGTCTGTGGGGCAAGCCCACGGTTGTCAACAACGTGGAGACTATCGCCAACATTGCCCCGATCGTGCGAAACGGTCCGGAATGGTTCAAGGGTTTCGGAACCCCGACTTCTCCAGGCACAAAGGTGTACACGCTCACAGGCGACATCAACAACAAGGGCTTAATAGAAGTCCCGATGGGCATCACCCTGCGCGAGGTTATCTACGGCGTGGGGGCTGGAATCCCTGGGGGCCGCCAGTTTAAGATGGCCCAGACTGGGGGCACGTCTGGAGGATGCTTGTCCCGTGCCCATCTCGACATCCCGATGGACTACGACAGCCTTGCTGCCGCGGGGTCCGCACTTGGGTCCGGCGCCCTGCTCATCATCGATGATTCTCACTGCATCGTGGACGTGGCCGCCACTTTGATGAAGTTCTTCCAGCATGAGTCGTGTGGGAAGTGCACCCCGTGCAGGGAGGGCACGAAGAGGCTGTGCGAGCTCGTTGAGAAGATCCGGTCGGGTGAGGCCACGTCAGCCGATATCGCGCTCATACGCTCACTCAGCTCGGCAATGAAAGGTGCGAGCCTGTGCGGGCTCGGGCAGTCGGCCCCGGTCCCGCTCCTCACCATGCTCGAGCATTTCGCCGACGAATTCCAGGCGCATCTCGACGGGCGGTGCCCTACCTCGGTCTGTGCCGTCCGCGCGACAGCGTGACGACAGGGAGGGACGGATTGTGAGCGATACGATCACTCTCACTATCGACGGCAGGACCGCGCAGGTGAAACCGGGGACGACTGTGCTCGACGCGGCGAGAAGCGTCGGAATCTCCATCCCGACCCTATGCTATCACGAGGACTTGGGCGCCCCGGCGGTCTGCCGCGTCTGCGTGGTCGAAGTGGCCGGGATGAAGACCCTGCAAGCTTCGTGCGTCTACCCTGCAACCCAGGGGATGATCGTCAGGACCAACACTCCCGAGGTCCGTGAGGCCCGGAGAATGTCAGTTGAGCTGATGCTCGCGCACCACCCTGATGATTGTCTCTCCTGCCCCAGGAACCTCAGTTGCGAACTGCAGAGACTCGCGGCGGACCTCGGGATACGGGAGATCCGGTTCAATCGGGTCGAACGGGGCATCCCGAAGGACGAGTCCACCCCCTCGCTTGTTCGCGACCCTGACAAGTGCATCAATTGCCGAAGGTGCATCCTTGCGTGCGATGGAGTGCAAGGTGTCTCTGCCTTGACCACGGTGAACCGGGGTTTTGACTCCGTGGTGATGCCTGCGTTCGAGGACAACCTGACACAGGTGGCATGCACCCTCTGCGGCCAGTGTACTCTGGCGTGTCCGGTCGGAGCCATAACCGAGCGGGATGACACGGAGTCGGTATGGGAGGCCCTCGCAGACCCCAAGAAGCACGTGGTCGTCCAGACCGCCCCTGCGATCCGGGCTTCTCTCGGCGAGGAACTCGGGCTTCCGGCTGGGTCCATTGCGACCGGGAAGATGGTTGCGGCCTTGCGCAGGCTCGGGTTCGACCGGGTGTTCGACACGGACTTCGCGGCGGACCTCACCATAATGGAGGAAGGAAGCGAACTGCTCGAACGGCTGGAGCACGGGGGAAGCCTTCCACTTCTCACATCGTGCAGCCCCGGATGGATCAAGTTCATTGAGCACTTCTACCCCGAGTTGCTGCCACACGTGTCGTCGTGCAAGTCACCCCAGCAGATGTTCGGGGCACTCGCCAAGACCTACTATGCCGAGCGCGCCGGGCTCGACCCGGAGAACGTCTTCGTGGTCTCGATCATGCCGTGCACCGCTAAGAAGTTCGAGGCCTCCCGGCCCGAGATGACTGCAAGCGGCCATCGGGACGTCGACATCGTGCTGACCACGAGGGAACTCGGCCGCATGCTCCGCCAGGCAGGTCTGGATTTCGCAAACTTGCCTGAAGAGGAGTTCGACACGCCCCTGGGCATCTCGACCGGCGCGGGAGCGATTTTCGGGGCGACGGGCGGTGTGATGGAGGCTGCGCTCCGGACCGTCTATGAGATCGCGACCGGCAAGACCTTGGGCAACGTCGAGCTGACCGACGTGCGCGGCCTCGAAGGGATTAAAGAGGCGGTGGTGGACCTCGAAGGCAAGCCTGTCAAGGTCGCCGTGGCACATGGGCTCGCCAATGCCAGAAAGGTCCTGGACCGGATCGCCGCGGGCGAGGCTGACTGGACGTTTGTGGAAATCATGTGCTGCCCGGGAGGGTGCGTGGGAGGCGGAGGACAGCCGGTCGGAACTGTCATGGCCACGCGGGGCAAGCGCGGCGAGGCTCTCTACGAGGTCGACCGGTCCATGCCTCTTCGGAAGAGCCATGATAATCCTGCAGTTGCGGCACTCTACGCGGAGTTCCTGGGCAAGCCGCTGTCGGAGCGATCGCACGAGTTGCTGCATACTCACTATGTGTCCAGACGATCCTGAGTTCAGCGTTCTTGCAGATTACCCACGGTGTGGTGTAAAATGATACGGGTTTGGTGCCTCCCGACAAAGACGCCGGCCAGGCACCAAACTAACGTACCCCGCCACGCGACGGGTCTTTGTTCGTCGGGGAAGGTCCGGGAGACTAAAGGAGTGAGACTCATGCCCAAAGGGTCGTTCCGAGGAGGTGTGCATCCTCCGGGGAACAAGTCGAGCACCGCTGGACTTTCGATCGTGCGGGCCCAGCGACCGTCTCAAGTCGTGGTAATGCTTCGTCAGGCTACTCGTTCTGCTCTAACACCCATAGTTGAGAAAGGATCCGCCGTCCTCATGGGACAGAAGATCGCTGACAGCGAGGACCGGCGGGCCGTGCCCGTGCACTCGCCTGTATCGGGCAAGGTCACAGGCATAGTAACGGTCAGGGCCTGGAATGGCTGTCTGGAACCGGCCGTCGCCATCGAGTCCGATGGTGAGGACACGCTCGCCGATTCCGTCGCGCCTGTTGCGGAGGTGGAGGCCCTCTCCCGAGAGGAGCTTCTGGCGATTATCCGGGACGCGGGGATCGTGGGCATGGGAGGCGCAGAGTTCCCCACGCACGCAAAACTGGCTCTACCTGCGAATGTGAAAGCGGACACGTTCATTATCAACGGGGCGGAGTGCGAACCGTACCTCACCGCTGACCACCGCCTTATGGTGGAGCGGCCCGCTGATGTGGTACGAGGAGCACAGATCCTGATGAGTGCGGTCGGGGTTTCGAAAGGCATAATCGCAGTGGAAGACAACAAGCCCGATGCCGCGGAGGCCTTACGGCATGCCGCCCGTGCCGCACAGGGCATCGAGGTAGCTGTTGTTGAGACTAAGTATCCACAAGGTTCTGAAAAACATCTGATCAAGAGCGTTCTGGGAAGGTCAGTTCCCCCCGGCTGCCTGCCGTTCCATGTGGGAGTCGTCGTGAACAACGTGGCGACGGCCGTCGCGGTGGCGGACAGGTTTGACAGGGGAATGCCCCTCATAGAGAGAGTTGTCACCGTCACTGGATCCGCTGTCGCGAGTCCTGCGAATGTGCTGGCCCGGATAGGGACGAAGGCCCAGGAACTCATAGACCAGTGCGGCGGGTACTCGATGGAGCCCGGAAAGATAGTATTCGGCGGTCCGATGATGGGATGCCCGATTCCCAGTACAGACGTCTCAATCTCGAAAGGGACTTCCGGGATCCTCGTTCTCTCGCAGGCAGAAGCCAAGCGAATTGAACCCATCGCTTGCA
>JANLFS010000053.1 GCA_024655925.1 Bacillota bacterium
GGAAGCGGCGTCTCCTCCCCACGCCTGAAGGCGGGGGCTCCCGACGCCGCGTAGTTTGGTGGTGGCGGCCCTTTGACAACCACCCCGTACTCACCGATACTTAAGGTGACTGACGATTCAGTTCGCAGGCGGCTTTGCCGTGCGCGCCTCGTGGTGACAACAGTTGCACGCAGCGAGCTGAGTACGAGGGAGGGGGGCAGGTTGCATGATAGTCGTCACAGGTGCCACAGGCCACATCGGGAACGTACTGGTGCGGGAGCTCGAAGCGAGGGGGCAGGGGGTCAGGGCGCTCGTTCTGCCGTCGGAGGACACACGCCCCCTCGCAGGACTGCGAGTGGAGAAAGTGCCCGGGAACTTGCTCGATCCGGCCTCACTTGCCCAGGCATTCAGGGGAGCGGAAGTCGTATACCACCTGGCGGGGATTGTATCGATACTCCCGGGGAAGCGGGACCCCGTCCGCCGCGTGAACGTGGAAGGCACTTACAATGTGATTGAGGCCTGCCTACGTGCGGGGGTGCGTCGGCTGGTGTACACGAGTTCCATCCATGCGCTCGTTGAGCCGCCTCACGGGACAGTCATCGATGAGACCTGTGGGTTCGATCCTCAAAGAGCCAGAGGCCACTACGATCGGTCGAAGGCCGAGGCCTCTCTAGCTGTCCTCCGCGCTGCCGAGGAAGGGTTAGACTCCGTGATCATCTGCCCGACAGGCGTCATAGGCCCATACGACTTCAGAGTGTCCGTCATGGGACGGCTGATCCTGGATATTGCGGGGCGGAGGGTGAGAGTGGTTCCAGACGGCGCTTACGACTTCGTAGATGTGAGGGACGTCGCCACAGGACACATTCAAGCTTGCGAAAAGGGCAAGACCGGGGAGGTCTACATCCTCTCCGGCGCGCGGGTCACTGTCTGCGGGTTGGTCCGGATGGTCGAGGAGGCAGTGGGGGAGCGGCTCCCGTATCTGGCATTGCCGGCGTGGGTTGCCAGCTTGGCTGCGGAACTCGCTCCCGCCTACTACGCCCTCACCCACAAGGAGCCACGGTTCACTCGGTATTCGATCCAGACGCTCAGAAGCAACTCATACGTCACTTGTGCCAAGGCCCACCGAGAGCTGGGATACTCGCCCCGGCCCCTGAATGAGTCGGTCCGGGACACAGTCCGATGGTTCCAGGAGAACGCCGAACATTGCCTCTCTGGGAAACCCCTGCTTGTGGGTCCGATCGCCAAACGCGTCGGCCCAGCCTGACACGCCGGTGCCGCACCGCGTGGTCAGCGGCCTCGTTGCCCAAGCTCCCGATCTATCAACAAGATCGCGGCCGGATCGCTTCCGCTGATCCTCAGTCTGTCCACTATGACGTCCGCTTGCGCCTCTTCCTCCACTTGTTCCCTGAGGAAGTCCAGAATGATCGGCAGGCTTTCGAGATCGTTCTCTCGGGTCACGATGCCATACGCCTCCCGGTACTGTTCGGTAACGTACTGTTCATGCCGCAACACGTTCTGGAATGCATCAAGAGGCGTCCCGAAGCTAGAAGGCTGTTCGGGAATGGGAAGCAGCCTTACGGTCCCGTCCCGGTCGACCACATGGTCGATAAGCTTCTCTGCGTGGCCGCGTTCCTCTTTGTACTGTAGCCGGAGCCAATTCTCCATTCCTGATAGACCTATCTTGCCAAAGTAGCTTGACATGGCGAGATAAAGCTGAGCGGAGACGTTCTCGACCTGAATCAGGTGGTTGAAAAGCCGCTGTGTGGATTCAGGGATCACCACGTCCAATCACCCTCCCAAACGTTAGTCTCAGGTCTGCCACCACCATATTCGATGCTCAGCGTTGAGGCGCACGGGCGATCAGTCACACTGCAACTGGGCCATACTAGCGACTGAGACTCGTTTTGCCGAGGAGCAGTCCGATGATATGGTCTTCCCTGGCTGCCAGGGCAGTCATTGCGTTTCTCCCAATTGCTGTGGCGATTTTCCTCATGGCGGTGCTCATGTGGCCGGGGAGAAGGGCGATGCCTATTGCGTGGCTGGTCGCCGCAGTTGTCGCAGCGAGTTTCTGGGATATGCCTTTGCGGTGGCTGGCGGCGGCAGCAGTGAGCGGAACGCTGGGTGCCGTGAACATCGCCATGATCGTGTTCGGTGCGGTCCTGGTGATGAACATGCTTCGCGAAAGCGGGGCCATGGGGATCATATCATCTGGTTTCCACGGAGTGTCCCGCGACAGGCGAGTGCAAGCCATCATAGTAGGCTGGCTGTTTGGCGCGTTGATCGAGGGGGCGGCGGGGTTCGGAACCCCTGCGGCCTTGGCGGGTCCGCTCCTGGCGGGCCTGGGGTTTCCACCTGCAGCTGCGGTCATGGTGGCGCTCACGTTGAACTGCACCCCGGTTTCCTTTGGGGCGGTCGGGACTCCGATCATCTCCGGGGTGGGAGCAGCTTTGAGTGGGGTTGTCGAACCTGACCTTCCTCTCGGCATGACTTTCTTTGAGTTCCTGGCAAGCCTAGGGGTGTGGACGGCCCTGATTCACGCGACCCTCGGCACGTTCCTGCCACTTCTGGCGGTGGGACTCATGACCCGGTTTTTCGGGAAGCGTGGGAGCTTCCGCGAGGGACTCCAGGTGTGGCCGTTTGCCCTATTTGCCGGGGTTTCATTTACCGTTCCGTACTTCCTGGTCGCCGCCTTTGTGGGACCTGAACTACCTTCACTCTTGGGTGCGGCGGTGGGCCTACCCGTCCTGGTGTACGCCGCGTCAAAGGATTTCCTTGTGCCTTCCCAGACTTGGGACTTTCCGACCGGCGCGAGCGCGACAGGCGTGGCGGCTGCTACACCAGCATCGACCCGAAAGCGCCCACTAGATTCGGACCCCGATGCGCGCGCCAAGGTTGCGGGCTGGGCAATGTCTCCCGTCCTTGCCTGGATTCCCTACGCTCTCATTGTCGCCCTGCTTGTGATCACACGAGTTCCATGGCTCGGGCTCAGACCCGCGCTGATGTCGCCCAAGGTCACCTTGGCCTGGGAGAACATCCTGGGCACCAACCTCAGATACTCGATCCAGCCCCTCTAC
Organism: Bacillota bacterium; assembly: GCA_024655925.1. Lineage (NCBI taxonomy): Bacteria > Bacillati > Bacillota > Bacillota bacterium. The sequence continues at coordinate 3,054 of JANLFS010000053.1, forward strand.
CTGCCGGGAATCATGCCGTTCACCCTGGTAGCCCTGGTGACCGGGCCGCTGCATCGCATGAAAGCCAGACAGGTGGCCTGGGCGTGGTCAGGGACGGCCAGGCAACTCGCGCCGGCTTTCGTGACTCTAGCCTTCACTCTTGCCGCGGTCGAGACCTTGAAAGCGTCAGGGAACGCGACTGGCGTCGACAGCATGCTCCTTGTGATGTCAAGGGCGGCGGCGGGGGCTGCAGGGCGCGCCTGGCCGGTGTTCGCGCCGCTCACTGGGATGCTCGGCGCCTTCGTCGCGGGGTCCAGTGTTGTGTCGAACATACTCTTCTCTGGGTTTCAGTACAGCGTTGCGAAAGAACTGGGCATCTCACGCATTATGGTTCTTGCGCTCCAGGCGGTAGGAGCTGCCGCAGGCAACATGATCGCAGTGCACAACGTGGTGGCCGCGTGCACCACCGTGGGGGCCCCCGAAGAGGAGGGACGCACGGTCAGGCGGAATCTTATTCCCTCCTTGACATACGGCATCGCCGCTGGGTTGATAGGCCTGGCGCTCGCGTTCGTTTTCGCCCCAGACCTGTGGTAGCCGGACGGGGCACGTCCGCACTGAGCGTTCGGGACGTATGCATGCGCCCGGCCCGGGGAGAATGTGGAGTGCAGGTCAATACGACGGCGGAGGTGGATGTGGAATGCGCGGTGTGAGGCGGCGAGAGAACTGTCCGGAGGATCGAAGCATGGACGTATCCATCGAGGTGGGCGGAGACGCAGGCCAAGGAGTTGAGTCCGCTGGGACCGGCCTCTCCCTTGCCCTTGCCAGGGGAGGGTTGCACGTCTTCGGCATGGCGGATTACCGTTCCCGGATCAGGGGCGGGCGCAACTTCTACCAGGTACGCGCAAGCGACCGGCCTGTCCGGTGTCATAGTGACCCAGTTCACCTGGTTGCTGCTTTCACGCAGGACGCAGCGCACGCGCACGTTGAGAACATCGCCCCTGGCGGTGGGGTGGTCTATGACGAACAGCTGCCTGTGGACGAGACCGCACTCATCAGGAAGGGCATCCGGCCGATGCCAATGCCTCTCAACCGGGTCGCGGAGGAGGCGGGCAGCAAAGCCACGCTCAATGTGGCGGCTGTCGGAGCGGCACTCGGGGTGGTGGGGTATCCTCTACACCACTTCGAGCGGGTCATCTTCGAGAAGTTCGGGCGCAGGGGTGAGCATGTGGTGGACATCAACCTCAAGGCCGCCCGGGCAAGCCATGACCACGCTTCGTCCAAGTACGGGCCGGATTTTCCGTTCAGGCTCCATGAGATCACGGGCGCTGCCTCTCGGATGCTCATCAACGGAAACCAGGCCCTCGCTCTCGGAGCGGTAGCAGGGGGGTGCCGGTTCATCTCTGCTTACCCTATGACTCCGGCGACCACGATCCTGGAGTGGACGGCTGCGCGGGCCGGGGAGCTCGGGATCGTCACCGTTCACGCGGAAGACGAAATAGCCGCTGTGTGTATGGCTGCCGGTGCTAGTTTCGCCGGGGCGCGAGCGATGACTGCCACATCTGGGGGCGGGTTCTGTCTGATGACAGAGGCCATCGGCATGGCGGCCATGACTGAAGTGCCCATCGTGGTCGTGGATGTGCAGCGGGGCGGCCCTTCCACCGGGCTACCCACCCGGACAGAGCAGGCTGATTTGCTCCTCGCGATTCATCCCTCGCATGGAGACTTCCCGCACATAGTCCTCGCCCCCGGGACGGTGGAGGAATGCTTCGAGGCGGGTTGGCGTTCCTTCAACCTCGCTGAGGAGTACCAATGTCCAGTAGTGGTGCTGAGTGACGCCTACCTCGGAGGGTCGCTCCGGACTGTGGGTCCCGCCGCATTCGACTGGGATTCCGTGGTCCGGGATCGCGGAAGCTTCCTTCCGCCGGAGATCTTGGACTCCCGGGAGGACTACCAGAGGTTCGCATGGGAGGATTCGGGGGTTTCTCCGAGGGCGGCCATAGGGCATCCCCGCACCGTCCACGCACCGTCCACGGACGAGCATGATGAGGCAGGTCACATCACGGAGGATGTCGGAGTGCGGCGACGGATGATGGAGAAGCGGATGCGGAAGATGGATACCGCCCTCAGGGACATGAGAGGTCCGACTCTGTACGGTCCGGCCGATGCAGAACTGACCTTGGTCTGTTGGGGGTCTGTGGCAGGGCCAGCATGTGAGGCGGCCGTGACCCTCTCTGCCCGGGGAACTCCCACCAACGTTCTCCACTTCAGCGACGTCTGGCCTCTTTCGCCGGATCTGCCTGACGAAGTGACCGGGAGTGATGCACGTTTCGTCGCTGTGGAGCAGAACTACTCAGGCCAATTTGCAGGCGTGTTCGAAGGGACGACCGGACTCGAGCTCGACGGGGCGGTGCTCAAGTACGACGGGAGGCAAGTCTCCCCCAGGGACATAGTGGAAGAACTCGAGCGGGAGGTGATGCAGGTTGTCTGAAGCCAGCGCCGTAATGGACCGCCTGTCGGTGAAATCCTACGCAAACGAGCAGAAGCCCACGTGGTGTCCGGGGTGCGGGGACTACGGGATCATGGCCGCATTGAAGCAGGCTCTGGTGAGTCTCGGCATACATCCCCACCAGGTGGCGATCGTGTCGGGAATAGGGTGCGGCAGCAAGCTCCCAGACTACATGCACGCCAATGGGTATATGGGGATACACGGCAGACCGCTGCCGATCGCCGCCGGCATCAAACTCGCGAACCCCGATCTCACCGTCATTGTCACAGACGGCGACGGGGACGCCTATGGGATAGGCGGGAACCACTTCATCCATGCCGCCAGAAGGAACATCGACATCACTCACATCGTGGAGAACAACCAGATCTACGCGCTGACCAAGGGGCAATACTCTCCCACCAGCGACCAGGGCTTTCGTACCACGACATCCCCGTGGGGTGTGATAGAGGAACCTATGAAGCCCCTTGAGCTGGCCATAGTGGCCGGAGCAGCTTTCGTTGCGCGGGGGGCTGCGAGTGAGCCCAAGCACCTATCTGAGCTCATAACCGAAGCCGTCAGACATCCAGGGTACTCTCTAGTCGATGTGCTTCAACCGTGCGTGAGCTTCAACAAAGTAAACACATACGAGTGGTACTCCGAGCGCACATACAGGGTCGCCGAGACCGGGCACGACCCGCACAACCGGGAGGCCGCTCTGGCGTTCGCCCGAGAGTGGGGAGACAGGATCCCGGTTGGGGTCATCTTCAAGCGCCAGGTGACGCCGTTTGAGAGGAGCCTGCCTGGGCTCGTCAAAGGCCCCGTGACAGCGCGATCCCTCGACGATCTGGGAAGGGACACATTTGAAGCGCTGAAGAAGCGGCACTCGTAAGCGAAATGAGGGATGCACAAGATGAGTGGCCGGATCCAGCTGGGCGATTTCTATGACATGGTGACGGACCGTGGCCACATGTCTTCGGTGGAGGAGGCAGAGGGCGCGGTCGAGGCAACCCTTGCGATGCTGAGGCGCGTTCTCCCAAAGGACACGGTCCGGAATCTCGCGGCACAGCTGCCCGCGGAACTCGCCGGACAAATGGAGACGGAATCTGCCGAGCCGGATGGCCTTCTCGGAGAGGAAGTGTTCATGGGACCCCTCATGAGCCGGCTGGACACTGAAGCGGACTTGGACCAGACCCTCGGAGGCCTGGATCTAGTGTCTGTATCCTCCGCGGACGATGCAGCACGCGAGATCAGGGCAGTGATAGAGGCCATTCGCGATACGGTGGATCCGATCACCGCCACCAGGGTGGAGGATGCTCTTCCACCCAAGATCATGAGGTGAGGATGGGTGGGGTGGGCGGGGGCTAGCCTGCCCACCCTGCCCGGCACGTGGAGCCCGGTACCCCCGCCCAAGCAATATTGACGGGTGAGAAATAGCATCAATATTCGCAAAGGAATCAGTGACTTGCCGTCAAGGAGATGCGCGCTCCGCGTCGAATATTCCGAATAGACAGCACGTCCACGACGTTCACCACGAGAAGGCGCAAGCCCTGCAGGCGGGCCTGGCGACAGCACGGGAGGTTAGCATCATGAGAGCATGGCGTGGTAAGTCAGGGTTGGCCATTGTGATCTTCGCGGTCCTGGCGCTCGCGCTCAGCAGCATCAAAGCGCAGGACTCCCCCAGGACTTTATCGCTTGTCTTCATAGACGTCGGGCAGGGTGACTCCATCCTGCTTGCGACGTCCGACGGTTGTTCGATGCTTGTGGACGGGGGACCCAAGAGCGCGGGGCCGAAGGTCGTTCAGGAACTGCGAAGGCGAGGCATCGAGAAGATCGACGTCCTGGTGAGCACCCACCCGCACGAGGATCACATAGGCGGGCTTTCTGCTGTCCTGAGCGCGTTTCCCATTGGCCGGGTCCTGGATTCCGGCAAGATCCATACGAGTGCCACCTATGAGAACTACCTCACCGAGATCGATCTAAGGGATATCCCGTTCTCAGTGGCGCGCTCCTTGGACTCGTTCACTCTGGGGCCGGCTGTGGTCAGGGTGTTGTGGCCAGTCGAGCCGCTTTCGAGCGATTTGAATGATTGCTCGGTTGTGCTCAGAGTCATCTACGGCAGCTTCTCGGCTCTCCTCACCGGAGACATCAGCAGCAAGGTGGAGGCCCGCATGAACAGCCGCGGATGGCTTGCTCACACGACTGCGCTGAAAGTCGCGCACCACGGGAGCAGACACTCTACATCCTGGGAGTTCCTCCAGGCAATCACCCCTTCAGTCGCCGTCATTTCCGTCGGCCGTGGAAACGACTACGGCCACCCCCACGTCGAAACACTGGAACGCCTGAGGAAAGCCGGCACGCAGATCTACCGAACAGACGAACACAGGACGATTACTGTAACGACAGACGGGCGCACGTGGGAGGTCACGACTGACGACAGGGATGACCCTCCTTCACCTCTCTACGCCGCGAGTGCGAAATCGGAAGTGTTTCACCACGTGACATGTCCGCACGTGGCTGCCATCTCCGAGTCGAACCTAGTTTTCTTCAGCACTCGCGAGGAGGCGATAGCATCCGGTCGGCGCCCCTGTAAGACGTGCGATCCGTAAGATTGGAGGCGTGACGGTGGAGATCAAAGTGACAGTCGACCGTGTGGAAGAGGGTACCCTGGTCCTTCTCGTGAGACCCGAAGAGGACATCCAAATCCTTTGGCCCAGCTCGGCCATGCCCATAAAGGTGAAAGAAGGGGACATCCTCGTGCTCGAGGTGGAGAAGGACGTGGAGGAGACCAGGCAAGCGAAAGAGCGAGTCACCGCGCTCCTGGAGAAGTTGCAGAACAAGCACAGGTGAGTGGCGGGTGACACAGACAGCGCGATGTGGTTGCCCGATGATGCGTGCAGGAGGGACCGGAGGGGGTGGGCGGATACGTTCCGCTGCGGCTGCGCTATCTCAGCACGCCCAAATCTTGGGCGAGCCGGAGGACTGTGTAAATCGGACGCACTTCGCAGGCGTTTCTCATAGTGGCCTCTTTGCCTTCGTGGGCGAAGCCTATCTCCTCAGGCGCCGACGGTGCCCCGCACCTTCGGAGCAGCCCCGCTATGTGTTCAGGCCTCGGGACATTTGAGCGGACCCACTGCTGAAGAGATTGCCAGTGCTCAATGATCCTCTCATGTCGCTCCAGCCGGGAGGCTTCATTCCTGAACTGCCCATCTCTCCAGGCTAGCACCTCCTCTGCGATCGGTCCGAAAACCTCATGAACGCGTGCCTCCAGTTCGGAACGGGTCTCGGGCACCGCATGAGACAGCCGCGTCCGCACTTCGGTCTCGCTCATGGCGAACAACCGGTGAAAGAGACCAGCGACCATGACGCACGCCACACCGACCCTGATTCCATGCAGGTGTTCCTTCACGCCAGACAGGCCGGCATACATCTCCCAGTAGTGGGCGATGTGGTGCTCTGAGCCTGAGGCGGGACGCGAGTTACCCCACCTTGCCATTGAGGTGCCAGTTGAGATCAGGGCCCTCGTCACGGCCTCAACCAGGTCTGCGTCGTCCTGATCGTGTCCGATGAGCCCCGCTGCGCGGTCAGTGGATTCTCTGACCTCCGCCGCTATCTCGTGCGAATAGCGCTCATCAGTGATGACATGACCAAGCATCCAGTCTGCGAGGGCGGTGTATTTGCCGATCACGTCTCCCAGGCCTGCCCGGATCATGTCCGCCGGAGCCCTGGCCAGGATGTTCAGGTCTGCCACTATGACGGCCGGGGGCACTGCCCGGTAGGTCCTCTTGAACCTTCTCACGGTAATCGGAGCGAGTGGTGATGGATACCCGTCCATAGAGGGTGCCGTAGCCACGGCTGCATAGGGGATGTGCGCCCTGTACGCGACGATCTTGGCGAGATCATTGATGGTGCCTGCCCCCACCGCGACCATAGCTCGGGTGTTCTCGGAGAGAGCCAAGGTGACCTCTCCCACGGCCCGCTCATCCGGGATCAGGAGCCCGTCTCGTCTGAGGATGCACTCTACGACGGAGTGGCCAGCGGCCGAGAGAATATCATGTACGGCCGAACCCGCTGCCTCATAGGTGTTCTCATCAGCGACCAAGAGGTAGTCCCCCTGAAGCCCTGCTTCATGGACCAGGCGGGGGATCTCTCCGATAGCGCCTGGGGACACAAGAACGTGCGGCACAGGCTGGACACTCATGCGCGTTCCACCATCTGTCGATCACACCCGGGTAGGGCTTCTCGGATACAGACAGGATCAAAGGTGTTGTTCCGCTGCCTCGCAGGTTGCGAGTCCGGATGCTCCAATGTTGACATCCTCCCCGGACCAAAGTCTGAGGATTCCCCGAGGCTCACGCCTTCGGGTTCCTGCTTCATCGCCCGTGCCGTGCCTGATTAACAGGCTTTGGTCTTATCGTGGCTCCACAGGCGCTTCCTGCGTGCCCCGCAGTGCAGGCTGGTTAGGCCGAAGGGTTCAGGAGCCGGAGTCCTTCCGACTCGACATTGTGAGCAGCGTTCTGATCCCGGTCATGGACTACGCCGCAAGCGGGGCAGATCCATTCCCGAACGAACAGGGGCAAGCTGTCCAACTTGTAGCCGCAATCATGACAGAGCTTGCTTGATGGGAACCACTGATCGATCTCCACCAGGGTTCTGCCATACCACTTCGCCTTGTATTCCAACTGACGGACAAGTTCACCCCATCCCACGTCATGAATTGCCTTAGCCAGCGTATGGTCACGAACCATATTCTTCACAGCCAACGACTCCGCACATACCACTTGGTTTTCGCGGATGAGCTGAGTCGTCAACTTGTGAAGCCAGTCCTTGCGCCGATCGGCAATCCGGGCGTGAATACGCGCCACCCTCAAACGTGCCTTTTCATGATTCCCGGAGCCTTTCTGCTTCCTTGCGAGTTGCCGCTGAGCTTTGGCAAGCTTCCTTTCATCCTTGGCAAAGAACCTTGGATTGTCCGCCGGGCGGCCACGACTAGGGATGACAGCATGCTGCAACCCGCAGTCGATACCTACTGTCTGTTTCACCGGGGGAAGGGGCTGAAGCTCCTCATCAACCAGGATGGAAACATGGTACCGCCCCGCCCTGTCCAAGGTTACTGTGACCGATGAAGGCTTACCTGTGAAGCGCCGGCTCCACCTGATAGGGAGAGGTTCGTCCGTCTTCGCCAGCCGAAGGTTCTCGCCATCCCAGCGAAAGGCATTGCGCATGAAAGTGGCTGACTGAACATCCTTCTTGCGCTTGAATCGCAGCTTCCCGGCTCGTTTGGCGAAAAAGTCGTTGTAGGCAGTCTGGAGATGGCGCAAAGCCTGCTGGAGCGGTACTGCGGAGACTTCGCTTAACCAAGAGGCTTCCCGCTTCCACTCGGTCAGCAATCTGGCGTCCCGGTTATAGGTGCTGCCCTTCCCACACTCCTGGTAGAGTTGCTCCCGGTTCCCAAGGGCCTTGTTCTGGACCCACCGGATACAACCAAACGTCATGATACCATGTGCAACCCGAACACACAATCGGCTTCATCCCCGGAACGAATTCCGGGGTTTTCGCCGCGACTCTCCATGGCTCGCCTTGAGTCCGCAATCAACGGGTGCTCCGATCCGAGACCGGTGCAGCAAGCGATCTTGAGAATCCTGTTGTTAGATACGAGTGAAATCTAACACATTCGTGTGAGTAAGTGGCAGGAAACCTAACAGTGCAGGGCGAATAATCACATAACCGATCGTGAGGTGACAGAGTGGTGCTTGCAGAGCAGAGACGGAGAGAGATAGTCCAGTTGGCGCGGGGCAACTCGTTCCTGTCCATTGCCTCCCTGAGCTCACGGTTTGGCGTGTCTGAGATGACGATACGCCGGGACCTCGATTGGCTTTCCCGGACTGGCCGGTTACACAGGGTCAGAGGTGGGGCCGTGATCTCCGATGATCAACTTGCGGAGCCCGCCTATTCCGAGAAGCAGCGCCAGAGTGTGGACCGGAAGTCTGCAATAGCGCGCAGAGCAGCTGAACTGATCAGGCCGGACGACGCATTGCTCCTTACCACCGGCACGACAATACGGCTCATAGCTGAGCGGATGAAGAACCTGCAGGGAATCACTGTGGTCACAAATGGGATAGATATTGCGTCCGAACTGGCACCGTGCACTGGGATCAGGACAATAATCCTGGGTGGAGATGTCAGGCGATCGTACGCTGTCGTGGGACTGGCCGCCGAGCGTGACCTGGACGCCGTCCACTACGTCGACAAGCTATTCATGGGAGTGGACGGCATCAGTTCGAGCCACGGACTTACGACCCATCACCCCATGGAGGCCAGACTCTATCACCAGATGATGAAAAAGGCGAACCAGGTCATCGTGGTGGCGGATAGCTCAAAAGTGGGTAAGTCCACCTTTTCATTCATTAACGACGTCGGGGAGGCGGACCTTCTGATCACGAACGCAGACGCAGATGCATCTGAGTGTGAACGGCTGAGGTCGCTGGGGCTTGAGATAGATAGTGTGTAGAAGTGTTAATTAGCGTTAGGTATATTACATAGCACGAGACCGTTGGGAGAGGTGGTCCCTGAGGTGGAAGGCTCAATGTGGGCGGCGCGACTTCATGCCCCGGGCAACATAGTCTGCGAAAAGGTGCCAATACCCGTCATCGGACCAGATGAGGTACTAGTGCGGGTCAAAGCTGCCGGCGTATGTGGGTCCGATCATTCCAGAGTCATGCAAACGGGCACATACTCTTACCCCACCACTGTCGGCCACGAGTTTGCTGGGGATGTGGTGGAGGTAGGCCCGGGCGTAGCGGGGTGGACGCCGGGCGACCGGGTCACGGTGATACCTCTCATCCCCTGTGGGGAGTGCCCCAGCTGCAAGTTGGGGAAGTATCATCTCTGCGATTCTTACGACTACTTCGGCTCACGGAGAGATGGAGCTTTTGCGGAATACGTGGCCGTGCCGACAGCCAATCTTCTAAGGCTTCCCGACAGTGTGGACTATGAGACCGCGGCCATGACCGATCCCGCGTCTGTGGCGCTTCATGCAGTGAGAAAAAGTGGGCTTTCGATCGGGGAATCAGTGGCCGTGCTAGGCGCAGGTCCGATAGGGGCATTCGCAATTCAGTGGGCCAAGATCGCCGGCGCTGGTCTGGTTGCAGCGACGGACGTTCAAGAACCCAAGCTCATTCTGGCAAAGGAACTCGGAGCGGATGTCACGGTCAACGCTCGAAATGAGGACCCAGTTGCGGCGCTTCATCGTGTGGCGCCCGGAGGATTCTCCAGAGTCATAGAGATAGCTGGCTCTCCGGCAGCCCAGGAGCAGGCCATTCACATTGCCCGGAAGGGCGGCGCCGTAGTGTACTGCGGCATCTCCCACGCGAGGCTCCCGCTTTCGGAGTCCAGCGTTGATGTGTTGATGAGGCGCGAAATCAGTATTGTGGGCTCCTGGAATTCCGGGTTTGCTCCCGATGAATCCACGAATGACTGGGCCACGTCCGTGCACTTCTTCGGCCAAAGGGCCCTGCGGGCGCTTCCACTCGTGACACACAGGTATGCTCTGGACCAAGTGAAGCAGGCTTTTGCTATGGCCGCAGACAGAGGCAGCTACTTCAACAAGATCTTGTTCCTGCCATAGGCCGTAGGGAGGAAGTCGGATTCTAGACGCAAGGAAGGGGGCGCACCCGGTGGGAGGAGTTGGCCGGTACGTGTTGGGGGTTGACTCAGGGACCCAAGGAGTCAGGGCCGGTCTCTACAGCCTTGATGGAGAGTGTGTCTCCTCGGGTGAACGGGAATACGGCATCGCGTTTCCGCGGCCAGGATGGGCGGAACAGGACGCCCGAGAAGTGTGGAAAGCACTTGTCGCCGCAGTAGCCGACTGCGTCCGGAACTCAGGTGTCCATCCCCGCGACATCGTTGCCATGTGCTGTGATGGCACCTCCTCGACAGTACTTGCTGTGGACGCGAATGGTGAGCCCCTAATGCCCGCCATACTGTGGATGGACTGCAGGGCAGTCTCGCAGGCGGAGAGAATCTCCTCGACCCGCCACCCGGTCCTAAGGTATGTTGGAGGCCGGGACTCCGTAGAATGGATGACTCCGAAAGCACTCTGGCTTCTGGAGAACGAGCCGGAGGTGTATGAGCAGGCCCATCGCGTGCTTGAGACAACCGACTGGTTTGTCTTCCAACTCACCGGAGAATGGACTGCTTCCCTGTGCAACACTACGTGCAAATGGAATTACGCAAGTCCGGATGGGGGCTGGTCCGTTGAATTCCTGGACGCGGTTGGGCTTTCTGGCGTGCTCGAGAAGTGGCCCTCCCGGGTTCTTCCCATGGGGGCAGAGGCCGGTCGCCTACTGCCTGAACCTGCCAATGAACTTGGCCTTGTGCCGGGAATCCCCGTTGCTGAGGGCGGGATCGACGCGCATGTGGGCATGGTTGGCCTTGGTGTGACTGAGCCAGGGTCGGCAGCGGTCATTCTTGGATCATCGGTGGTTCATCTTGCGCTGTCAGAGTCACCGGTCTTTGACCCGGGCATTTGGGGCCCTTATCCTGATGCGGTGATTCCTGGCCTGTGGCTGGTGGAAGGGGGACAGGTCTCCGCAGGGTCGATTCTTGCGTGGTTCAAGGACAATTTCGCGGCAGACATAGTAGCAGAGGCGCGCACGGCGGCCGTGAGCCCCTACAGCCTTCTCGACCGGCTTGCGGAGTCTACTCCGCCGGGCGCAGAAGGTCTGATAGTGCTCGACCATTTCCAGGGCAACCGCACTCCGTTGCGGGACCCGTTCTCTCGCGGCGCGGTATGGGGGTTGACCCTTTCACACAGCAAAGGGCACCTGGTAAGGGCGGTATATGAGTCTTTGGCGTTCGGAACGCGCCACATTTTCGACACATGGTCTCGTGCCGGTTTTTCCGTGGACCATGTTTGCGTGTCCGGTGGGGGGACCAGAAGCCGGGTATGGCTTCAGACTCTTGCGGCGGTCTGCAAGAGTCCGATCCACGTCCCGCGCGACTCGCAGGCGGGGTGTCTTGGGTGTGCAATATGCGCGGCGGTGGCTGCAGGCGAGTACGGTTCCATAACCGAAGCCGCTCGCGAAATGGTTCATGTCGCGTCCACAGTGGAGCCCGACCCCGCCGCCTTTGAAGATTACGATTTCTACTACGACAAGTACCTGCGTACGTACGAAGCGCTGCGTGCGCTGATGCACGAGGTGGCCAACAAGCAGATGTCCGGCCGGACAGAGTAAAGCGCAGGGGGAAGGTCAAGCAACGTAGCGAGAGGAGGGGTGATAGGGACTGGGCAACGGTCCAGGAGCACGATCCAGTCAACTGCGACAGAGTTCCAGCGCCGGACTTTGGAGTCCGCAACGAAAGGAGTATTGGTAATGCGTGCAGCCCGAGCTTTGAAGAGATCACTGTTGTGTGCGGTCGTTGGCATTCTCGTCTTTGGGATGTTCGCCGGAGTGTCCACGGTCTCGGCCAAACCCCGCTACGTGCTGGGGTTCTCTCAGGTGGTCATGAACTGCCCGTACTACCTCGCGCTTTACCAGGGTGCCATGGACACTGCCGCGAAGCTGAACGTGGAAGTGATATGGCTCAACGCTGACAACATCGTGGCCAGGCAGATCTCCGATATTGAGGACCTCGTGACCCGGAAGGTCGACGGCCTGCTCGTCAACCCTGTCACGCCGACTGCTCTTGAGTCCGCGATCAACAAAGTTCTCGCGGCCAAGATCCCCATTGTGACCGTTGACCGCGAACTTGCCAAGGGACACACTGCCTACGTTGGCATCGACCAGTGGAAAGCCGGTGAGCTGGCTGGGGATTTCATCGGCAAGACCCTCGGTGGCAAGGGTAAGGTTATCGAGATTGCCGGTGACCCGGGGGACTCTGCGGGCAAAGGTCGTGGAGGCGGGTTCAGGAAGGTCCTGAGCGAGAAATATCCAGGTATCAAGATCGTAGGCCCGTGGATCGCTCATTACAACACCGCTGAAGGCATGGCCAGGATGGAGGAGGCCCTTGCGGCCAACCCCGACGTCAAGTTGGTTTACTGCCACAACGACGCGATGGCGCTTGGCGCAATGAAGACCCTCAAGGCTGCGGGGCGTACAGACGTTTTGATCGTCGGAATCGACGGCCAGCGTCAGGCCTACGAGGAAATCAAGAAAGGCGGCCCATATCTCGCTACCGTGATCAATAACTCGTACGAGATCGCCAGTCGGGCCGTGGAGATCATGGTGGATATACTCGACGGCAAGAAGGTGCCTGAGAAGACCATCACCGGCACGATTCTTGTGACCAAGGAGAACGTCGACAAGTACTACGATCCCGACAGCGTGTTCTGAGGCTGTCCTGCGAAAAGCGGCCCGGGGGCAGACCACGGTGGTCTGTCCCCGGGAGGCCGCCATCGCGTGGCCTGTCCCTCAGGAACAAATCCGGAATGCAGCAAACGAGCGGCAAGGTGGTGAACTCCGTGAGGCGTTCCCTTGCGAATGGTCCTCATACGCCGGGCGCGGGATACCGCCTGGGGGTCACGCAGTTTTTGGTAGATTACAACCTGTACCTGATTCTGGGCATCCTTCTAATTGTATCCTCACTTGTATCCAAGCAGTTCTTCACAGCGAATAACTTGATGAACCTCCTCCTCCGGTCGAGTTTCAATGGGCTGATCAGCCTGGGGATGACCTTCGTTATTCTGACCGGCTGTACGGACCTCTCTGTCGGGTCTACTTTCGCATTTGCCGGCGTCTTTCTTGCAACTCTGCAGAGGGGCTACTACTTCAGGTTCATGCCCCAACTCACCCATGCCTTCGAGCAGGCGGGCGAACTCAACCCTATCCTCCCGCTTCCGGCCGCGCTGGCTTTGACCGTTGCTGTGGGCGGAGTGATTGGCCTCGTAAATGGCTTGCTAGTGACCAAAGCGAGGATACCAGCGTTTGCTGCAACACTTGGCACAATGGTGGCAGTGCGCGGTTTGGCTTTCACATATGCTGGCGGGTTCCCGATTCCAGGGCTCACGGATGGAGTCAAGTGGCTTGGGGCAGGCCAGGTTGGGCTAGTGCCGGTGCCAGTGATCGTGTGGGCGATAGGGATCCTGGTTAGCTGGACGACTCTCAAGTACACGGTCTTTGGGCGACGGGTGTATGCCGTTGGAGGAGGAGAGCGGGCGGCTCGGCTTTCCGGGATCGACGTGGACCGGACGAAGATTACTGTATTCGTGGTTTCGGGGATGCTTGCGGCCCTGTCCGGGGCCATTATGGCTGGCAGGATGAACGCAGCGGAGCCCCGTGAGGGTGCCGGTTATGAGCTCGACGCCATCGCAGCAGTGGTAATCGGGGGCACTCTGCTGTCAGGAGGCAAAGGCGGTGTTCTCGGCACGGTAGCAGGCGCGATCGTGCTCGGCCTCATTTCGAACATTCTCAACCTCGCGAATGTCGCTCCTTACCCGCAGCAAATAGCAAAGGGCCTCATCATACTGGGTTCGGTTGTGATGCAGCGGTTTGTTGGCAGGAAGTAGGCCAGGGAGGGAGATCGGTTTGGCTGCCGACTACGTTCTGGAAATCGAGAATGTCAGCAAGAGCTTTCCGGGAGTCCGCGCTCTCGACGGTGTCTCCATCTCCATCCAGCAGGGCGAGTGCCACTGTCTAGTCGGTCAAAACGGGGCAGGAAAGTCTACCCTGATCAAGATCCTGGCAGGGGCCTACTCAATGGACTCCGGTACCCTGAAGCTTAACGGGACCAAGGTGTCTTTCTCAAGCCCTCATCAGGCCCTCAAGATGGGAATCTCTGTGCTCTACCAGGAACTCGCCCTGAACCCGCACTTCGACGCGGTTGAGAACATCTTCATGGGCAGGGAGATCGGAAGTCGCTGGGGGGTAGTGAACTACCGCAGGATGCGACGGGAGGCAGAGCGACTAATCCGACCTTTCGGGGTTCCGCTCGACCTCACTCGTAAGGTGGGTGAGATGAGCGTTGCTCACCAGCAGATTGTGGCCTTGGCAAAGGCCTTGTCATTTGAGGCCAAAGTAGTGGTGTTTGACGAACCGTCGGCAGTGCTCACCGCGGAGGAACTCAACAGGCTCTTCTCCATCGTCAGTCAACTCAAGGCATCAGGGGTAACAGTTATCTACATTTCCCACCGACTGGAGGAGATATTTCGTGTCGGAGACAGAGTGACCGTGTTGCGCGACGGCAGGGTTGTCGGAACGCAATCTGTAAGCGACGTGACCCAACCAGAGCTGGTAAGAATGATGATCGGACGAGAGGTGGAAACGGAATTCCCCGATCGCGAGAAGCATGCTGCCGGGACTTTTCTGGAAGTCCGAGACATCATCGCTCCAGGCCTGGGGGACGGCATCTCGCTGGGTGTGGGGCGTGGAGAGGTCGTTGGCATATTCGGCCTTGTTGGATCGGGCCGAACCGAACTTGCTCATGCTCTAGCTGGTGTGACCCGGAAGCAGCACGGCACGATTCTCTTGGACGGAAAGGCCCTCAGAATTGACACGCCGGCCCACGGCATCCGGCACGGCATAGGCCTGCTTCCCGAGAATAGGAAAGAGGAAGGCCTGGTCCTCCCCATGTCCGTTCAGGAGAACGTAACTCTGCCGATCCTTGGGCGTCTCCAGAAGTGGGGATTTCTCAAGCGTGGCGATGCAAGGCAGACGGCCGGTGAGTACGTCGAAAAGCTCGCCATCAAGACTCCTCGTGTGGAACATCCGGTCAAGAACCTCTCCGGCGGGAACCAGCAGAAAGTTGTCCTGGCAAAGTGGCTGGCCGCCAGGTGCAGATTACTGATCCTGGATGAGCCCACTCGGGGTGTGGACGTTGGAGCCAAGATGGACATCTACCAACTCATCCTGGACGCGGCGCGCGAGGGACTCAGTGTTATCATGATCTCGTCGGAACTGCCAGAGATCATGGCCCTCTCCGACCGAGTGTTGGTGATGCGGTACGGCCGAGTAGTCGGGGAATACGACCCCGCGACCGTGGACCAGGAGACGATACTTGCCAGGGCGATGGGAGTGGCTTAGCATGCGACAAGACCTCGTACCAGACACGTCTGATTCCGCAGCCTCCACGTCGAGCCCGTGTCCTGCGAAGCTCGGACGGTTCCTGCGGGAGCAGAATCTCTTGGTCATCCTTGCGGTGCTGGTTATCGTCAGTAGCTGGGCGTCTCCGGTGTTCTTCACTGTCACGAACCTGATGAACCTTGCCAGGCAAGCATCGTACGTGGGCATCATCAGCGTAGGCATGACTTACGTTGCCCTCACCGGTGGGCTCGACCTTTCTGTTGGAGCAGTCGTGGCTTTTTCGGGCGTGTTCCTAGCCTACCTGTTCCATTATGGGATTTATTCAGGGTACGTGCTTACCCTGAACCCCATGTTTCCGACGCCCGTGATAGTTGTCCTGACTTTGCTGACCGGAGCGATATTCGGATTCGTGAATGGGTTTCTAGTAGCCAAGATGAAACTCGCCCCGTTTGTGGTCACTCTGGGTACCATGGTTGCCGCCAGGGGGATGGCATACTCTCTCGCTGGCGGACGGACCATCTTCGGGATCGGGCCTGAACTTGAGTTTCTGGGGACTGGCTTTGTCGGGCGCGTGCCGGTGCCGGTGATCATCTGGCTCGGAGCTGCGATTGTCGCCCAGCTTGTGCTCAGATTCACGATCTACGGGCGTCGGATCTATGCGGTCGGGGGAGAGGAAGAGGCGGCTAGACTCTCAGGGATAGAGGTCGATTGGTACAAGATCTCTGCCTATGTTGTCTCTGGGCTGATGGCTGCTCTGGTCGGCATTCTGATGGCCGCCCGCATTGACCAGGGTGAGCCGCGTCAGGGCGAGGGATACGAGCTCGATGCCATTGCGGCAGTGGTGATAGGTGGAACCAGTCTCTTTGGAGGGCGCGGAGCGGTGACCGGGACTGTCATCGCCTGTTTTGTCCTGGCCATAATCACGAACATCTTGAACCTCATGGGTGTCCACCCGTTCCCCCAGCAGATCGCAAAAGGCGCCATAATCATAGGAGGCATCATGATGCAGCGACTGGTGGAGCGAGACACCAGGCAGGGGAGGGCATAGTCCTTCCGTCACCACTGTGAGCGCGAGCATGAGTTGGGTGCACCGACCGGCCCGGATACCTTTCTATTCCGGAAGGAGATTCGGGCCATGCGTGCGAATTTCTCGCTTTGTGGAGGTGGGGCGGGCGTGAAGATTGTGATCGCTTCCGACCACGGCGGGTATCCGCTGAAGGAGGAATTGAAGAAATACATCGTCGATCTCGGCCACGAGGTCTCGGACTACGGGACCCACAATACGGACCCGGTTGACTACCCGGACTTCGCTTTCCTGGTGGCGGAGGCTGTGGCCCGGGGTGCTTGTGACCGGGGGATCATGGTCGACGGGATCGGGGCAGCATCCGCCATTGTGGCGAACAAAGTCCCGGGCGTGCGGGCCGCGAGCTGCTCAGATACCTTTACAGCCTCGATGAGCCGCGCTCACAACGACTCGAACGTGCTCACCTTAGGTGCCCGGGTCGTCGGCGGGGGGCTTGCCCGGGAGATCGTCAAAGTGTGGCTTACCACGGAATTTGAGGGAGGACGGCACATGCGCCGGGTCTCCAAAGTGATTGATTTCGAACGGAGGTACCTGGCTGCTCGAGGCTAGGGTCTCTGGTTGGGGCTTGGAGGTGGCCGGGTTGGACTTAGACGAACTGATTGCCCGGATATCCCGGGAGATGATTCCTGCGCTTTCGCGGGCTCCGCACGCGAGTGCAGGAGTCTCCGGGGCGGGCGCAAGCGGGACATGCTCAGGTGCGATCGGGGACTGCACAGGCTGTGGGCTGTGCGTGGACTTCAACACCGATGCCGTGAACCGGGTGGTCGAGGCGGGGGCGGCGAGGATCAGCGCCCAGCCTGGAGCGAGTGCGGTGAACACCAAACTCGCCTCGATGATAGACCACACGCTTCTGAAGCCCGACGCCACGGAAGCGCAAATTCGGAAGGTCTGCGAGGAAGCGATCCAGTACAGGTTCGCATCCGTGTGCGTGAACCCGACTAACGTGGCCTTGTGCGCATCCCTGCTCAAAGGGACCGGGGTTAGGGTATGCACGGTAATCGGGTTTCCGCTCGGGGCTACCACACCCACTGCGAAGGCAATGGAGACGAGGGACGCGATCGCCAACGGCGCTCAGGAAGTGGACATGGTGATCAACGTAGGGGCGTTGAAGTCCGGAAACTACGACCTGGTCAAGCGGGACATCCAGGCAGTGGTGGACGCCGCAGCGGGAAAAGCGGTGACCAAGGTGATCCTAGAGACTGCACTTCTTTCGGATGAGGAGAAAATCCGCGCGTGCCTGATCGCGAAGTACGCCGGAGCGGATTTCGTCAAGACGTCCACTGGGTTTGGGCCAGGCGGAGCGACCGCAGAGGACATTGCCCTGATGAGGCGGACGGTTGGAGAAAGCATGGGGGTCAAGGCTTCAGGCGGGATCAGGGACACCCAGACCGCGGAGAAGATGGTGAAAGCGGGGGCCACGAGGATCGGGGCGAGCGCGAGCGTGGCTATTGTCAAAGGCGGAGCCTCAGACGGGAAGGGGTACTAGGAGATGATCGACCGGGATCTCGCATCCATCGCGGAGGCGAGGCGGCTGATAGAGCGGGCCCAAGCGGCGCAGGAGAAGCTCTTGGATTTCTCCCAGGCGGACATAGACCGAGTCTGCGCGAAGATGGCGGAAGTCGGGTATGCGAACGCAGGGTCTTTGGCGTCCATGGCTGTTGAGGAGACCGGGCTTGGGGTTGTTAAGGACAAAGTAGTAAAGAATCAGTTCGCCACGAAGAACGTGTGGGACCACATACGGGGCCTTCGCACCGTGGGGATCATCTCCGAAGATCCCGTGCGGGGAGTCTCAGAGATTGCGGTGCCGCTTGGGGTGATCGCGGGGCTTCTTCCCACCACGAACCCGACATCGACCGCGATGTTCAAGGCCATAGTCTCGGTGAAGGCGAGAAACGCGATAGTGTTCAGCCCACACCCTCGCGCGGCTAAGTGTTCCTGTGCTGCGGCCCGGCTCATGAACGACGCCGCGCGGGAGGCCGGGGCGCCTGACGGGGTCGTGGGGTGCCTCGAGTCCGTGACTGAGGAAGGCACGAGGGAACTGATGCACCACAGGCAGGTTGCTGCGATCCTCGCAACGGGCGGGACCGCGATGGTGCGCGCCGCATACAGCTCCGGAAAGCCCGCATGGGGAGTGGGACCGGGAAACGTCCCAGCGTTCATCGAAAGGACGGCGGACATTCCCCGGGCGGTCTCGGACATTCTCGCAAGCAAGACCTTCGACAACGGCACTATCTGCGCATCGGAACAGGCGATCGTGACGGAGACAGCGATAGAGGCGGATGTGCTCCGGGAGCTTTCGGCGCAAGGGGCACACATACTGAGCGAGGCCGAGGCCGGGGCAGTCCAGCGGGTGGTCGTGTCCCCGACGGGCGGGATCAACCCGAAGGTAGTGGGGCAGAGCGCGGCCAAGATCGCAGAGATGGCGGGCATCCGGGTTCCCTCGGGGACACGGGTGCTGGTGGCTAGGCTGTCTGGAGTGGGGCGGGAGCATCCGCTATCCATGGAGAAGCTCTGTCCCGTGCTTGCGTTTTACTCCGAGCGTGACTGGGAGAGTGCATGCGAGAGGTGCATCGAGCTTCTGAAGTTCGGCGGGCTCGGGCACTCCCTTGCGATACACTCGAGGAACGAAGCGGTGATCCGGGAGTTCGCGCTCAAGAAGCCCGTGTTCAGAATTCTCGTAAACACCCCATCCTCTCAAGGAGCGATAGGGTTCACCACAGGCTTGCACCCATCCCTTACCTTGGGATGCGGGGCGTGGGGAGGCAACATCACCTCAGACAACGTCGGGCCGTTGCACCTGATCAACATAAAGAGGCTTGCGCGCCACGTCCGGGACCTTGGGGGTGGGAAGCCCGTGTCGAGGGGCGAAGAGGCTGACAAGCCAGCACATGGCGACGAGGCGCTCCCAGGCGCGGCAAGAGGGCTCGGGGCAGCCGAGACCGGGCTTTCACGGCAGACATCACCAAATCAAGCTGGGAGACCAGGGCTTTCCCCCAT
>JANLFS010000054.1:0-21056 GCA_024655925.1 Bacillota bacterium
GGAGCTATTGAGAACAGGCAAAGGCGTCTGCAGGAAACGGTGGGTTGCAGCGCCGAAGGGCATGTGAGCCATGTGTACGCCGAACGCATGTCCAGCCGCCCGGCGTCATGGTCGGAGACTGGAGCGGACATCATGGCCAGGCTGCGGGTCATGATGGCAAACGGCGAATCGGTCAGCGGCTATGTCTTGACTCAGTTAGCGCGATCTCTACCCGCCGTTCGGCTGGATCGTAAGCGCGCTCAGGAGCTCCGCTCGGGCATGAGGGCAAAGGTGATAGCGGCTGAAGGGTGCCTTCGCGAACAGCTCGGCAACGTGCCCGTGCTGCGAGGCAAGACCAGTCTCGCCGCCCTGGCGCTCAGAGGCCTTCGAGACTGTATGGCGATTTGATTGGGCGCGGGCAGAGTCCCGGAGATCCTCTGCGCTCCATAGGCGTCAGCGAGCTGTAAATGCGGGAACGCTGCACAAACACAAGGCAGCTGAGTAGGCTGGCACGCCGCAACTTCATACAGGATCAACGTTCCAGCGCTACGGAAAGGCTCTTCAGCTCTTCTTCCCTACTGTGGATTGACGCGGTCACAGCCGCGCGGCGAGTTGTCCTCACCAATCCTGAGTGGTATAATACGAACTCGGTTGGGATCGGGCTCAACAGGGAGGTAACCGGTTTGGCGAAGTATGTTTTTGTCACGGGTGGAGTTGTGTCGGGGCTCGGGAAAGGCATAACCGCGGCTTCGGTCGGCAGGTTGCTCAAAGCCCGCGGTGTGAGTGTCAAGGTTCTCAAGTTCGACCCCTACATCAATGTCGACCCTGGGACCATGAGCCCCTACCAGCATGGGGAGGTCTTTGTGACCGAGGATGGCGCGGAGACCGACCTCGACCTTGGGCACTACGAGAGGTTCATGGATATCAACGTCACCCGCGACAACAACGTGACCACCGGGACGATATACTCCTCCGTCCTGTCGAAGGAAAGGCGCGGCGATTACCTTGGCGGCACAGTCCAGGTGATCCCACACATCACCAACGAGATCAAGGAGAGAGTCACACGGCTCGGGCAAGGCGGCACTGATGTCGTCATTGTTGAGGTAGGGGGCACAGTCGGGGACATCGAAGGCCTTCCGTTCCTCGAAGCTGCTAGGCAGTTCAGGCGGGAGGCGGGCCGTGAGAACGTAATGTATATCCACGTGACCCTTGTTCCCTTCGTGCGCTCTGTCGGGGAATTCAAGACCAAGCCCACCCAGCATTCGGTCAAGGAACTCAGGAGCATCGGAATACAGCCAGACGTCATCGTGGCCCGATCAGAGCGCCCGCTCCCACCTGAACTCAAAGCCAAGATCGCCCTCTTCTGCGACGTCAACCCAGAGGCTGTCATCTTCAACCCCGATGCAGATTCCATCTACGAGGTCCCACTCATACTCGAACATGAAGGCCTGGATGACATAGTTGTGAAGAGACTCGGACTCAACTGCGGTGAGGCCGACATGAGTGAATGGCGCGCGATGGTTTCCAGGCTGAAGAAGCCCAGGTGCGGCGTGAAGGTCGGCCTTGTCGGCAAGTACGTGTCCCTTCCCGATGCCTACCTGAGTGTGGTTGAAGCCCTTCGCCATGCCGGGATCGAGAACGAAGCCGAGGTCAAAGTCGTGTGGGTGGACTCCGAAGCAATCGAATCCGAACCTGACTTGGAGTCGGTGCTCGGCCGCGTCGATGGCATCCTTGTGCCTGGAGGGTTCGGTTACCGCGGAGTCGAAGGGAAGATCATCGCCGCGGGTTATGCTAGGCGCAACCGAGTCCCGTTTCTCGGGCTTTGCCTGGGAATGCAATGCGCTGTGATCGAATTCGCGCGCCACGCCTGCGGACTCACCGGGGCGAACAGCACGGAGTTCGACGAGTCCACGCCTTATCCTGTCATCGACCTCCTTCCGGAGCAGCGTCTCGTGGATAAGAAAGGCGGCACGATGAGGCTCGGCCTCTACCCGTGTGCCCTGGAGCCCGGGTCCCGCGCGGGTCGAGCCTACGGCGACAGCTTGGTCCGCGAGCGCCACAGGCACAGGTATGAGATGAACAACGACTATCTTTCGATCATGACATCCCATGGCATGCGTTTCTCAGGGATCTTCCCAGAGAAGGGGCTCGTTGAAGTGTGCGAACTCGTCGACCATCCGTGGTTTGTAGGAACGCAGTTCCACCCAGAGTTCAAGTCCAGGCCCCAGAGATCTCATCCACTCTTTCGCGACTTCGTCGCACAATGTATTGAGTACTCCAAATCGAAGCTATCCTAGCGGTTCCCAGGCATGATTTGCCGCAGCGGGGAAAGAATTGTGTTAGGTCTTTCCCCCTGGAGGAATCCGCGCCCCGACGGCGAATCAGGCGGGTATCGAACCTTCGTACTTCTTCGACTACACCGATACCCTCAGTACACCACATCACCATGGTAGGCCTATGAATGCCCATCCAAGACATACTGTGCGTATACTGACGCGCGTGGTGAAAACGCGCAGGGTTCCTCTGTATCTCGCGCCTCAGTATCCCCGAAAGGATGATGCCCACAAGATGAATATCGCCGAACTCGAGAAGAAAACCGTGCCCGAGCTCCACGACATTGCCCGCGAACTCGGCATCCCCGGCCACTCCCAGCTCCGCAAGCAGGAATTGACGTTCGAGATCGTCAAGGCAGCTCTGCAGAAGGAAGGGGCGTTGTGGGCGGACGGAGTGCTCGAGATCCTCCCCGAGGGATTCGGTTTCCTTCGAGTCGGAGGACTAACGCCAAGCTCAGATGACATCTACATCTCTCCCTCGCAAATCCGGAGGTTCAGCCTGCGGAAGGGGGACATGGTATCGGGGCAGGTGCGTCCCCCCAAGGAAGGTGAGAAGTACTTCGCATTGCTCCGCGTGGAGGCGGTCAACGGCGTCGACCCTGACCAGGCTTCAAGGAGAGCGCACTTCGAAGACCTGATCCCTGTCTATCCTGATGAACGGTTAAGGCTTGAAGCCGATGCGAAGGACGTTCCCACCCGCCTGATCGACCTCATCGCTCCCATCGGCAAAGGCCAGCGCGGCCTGATCGTCTCCGCACCCAAGGCAGGAAAGACCACGATCCTAAAGAAAGTCGCGAACAGCATAACCCGCAACCACCCCGAGGTCCTGCTCTTTGTGCTCCTGGTCGACGAGCGGCCAGAGGAAGTGACTGACATGGAACGCTCGGTCACGGGCACAGTGGTCGCTTCCACTTTCGATCTTCCCACTTCAAACCACATTCGTGTGGCTGACATGGTCTTGGAGCGTGCCAAGCGCCTCGTCGAGCACGGCAGGGATGTGGTGGTGCTCCTCGACTCCATCACCAGGCTGGCCCGAGCCTACAACCTTGAGGAGCCCCCGAGTGGGCGTACGCTCTCGGGCGGTGTGGACCCGGCGGCTCTCCACCATCCCAAGAGGTTCTTCGGCGCCGCCAGGAATATCGAGGAAGGCGGCAGCCTCACCATCATCGCCACGGCGCTGATCGAGACTGGAAGCCGTATGGACGATGTGATCTTCGAGGAGTTCAAGGGCACCGGCAATATGGAACTCCACCTTGACCGCAAGCTCTCCGAACGAAGGATCTTCCCATCAATCGACGTCAACAAGTCTGGCACTCGAAAAGAGGAGCTTCTCCTGTCCAATGAGGAACTGGAGACTATGTGGGTGCTTCGCCGTGCCATGAGCAACATGGGGTCCGCGGAGATGACTCAACTCCTCATCGACCGCATACAACATACTAAGAGCAATGCGGAGCTGAGCGGCATCATTCTCAAATCTCAGTTTGCGGAGAACCTTCGAAACTGGCAGGCTTCGAGCTAGCTGGCATATAGTAGTGGCAAAGGATATAGATAGGTGATATAATATAAGAGTTGGAAGCAGACGCCCCCAATTCGGAGATGGGTGGCAACCGGGGGGGAGATAGTTGCGGGCAAAGCGAATTGCAGCGGTATTGTGTACCCTTGTGGTCATATGCTCGTGCTCTGCCCTGTCATCGGGAGCTGACCCGTTCCAGGAGAAGGCCAGCTTCTCCATGGAGTTGGCCAAGGGGTCGCCCAGGTACTCACTCCTCCAGAACATCCTGCAACGGAGCTGGACCATCTTTCTCGCGGCCTTCGGTGCCGGCGCCGACACGATCTCCCAGTGGAACAGCGGCATAGTCGCTCGGCCGGTTCCCCAGACTGTGCCGGAGATCCCTCTCGCGTCGCCTGCATCCCGGACCAGCCTGGCGTCTGTGCTTCCAACGAAATCCCCATCCAATCCCGAACCCAACCCCCAACCCGGAGCCACCGTGATCTCTCATGTGGTGGCGAGCGGCGATACCATCTGGGCGCTCGCGAATCAATACGGTGTGACGGTAGACACTATCCTCTGGGCCAACTCAATTCCCGACCCCAGCAGGCTCCGAGTGGGCCAGACCCTCAAGTTCCCGTCGGTGCCTGGGGTCATCCACACCGTGGGCAAGGGCGAGAGCGTGTGGTCCATCGCCAAGAAGTACGGCGTGAGCGGGGAAGAAATTGTGCGGACCAACGCCCTTGCGAACCCGGATTACCTCCAGTACCAGCAGTCTCTGATCATTCCGGGGGCGAGGCCTCAGGATGCGCGCGGCACCGCGCTGGCCTCCCGCGGGGCCCAGCCATCCCGGTCGTCGTCGGGAATTAGCTTTTCGTGGCCAGCCAGGGCCCGCATATCTTCTTACTACGGTTGGCGCTGGGGCCGGATGCATTCAGGGATAGACATAGCCGTGTCGACGGGAACCCCGGTGCGCGCGGCTGCAGACGGTCGAGTCTCCTACGCCGGCTGGCTCGGGGACTACGGCAAGCTCGTGATCGTGGATCACGGGTACGGGTTCCAGACCTACTACGCCCACAACTCCACTATCACCGTATCGCCGGGGGAGTGGGTCTCCGCTGGCGAGCGGATCGCGCTTTCGGGGAACACCGGAAGGTCCACCGGTCCCCACGTTCATTTTGAGATTCGCCGGGACGGCCGGGCTGTCGATCCCATGAACTACTTGAGGTAGGCACCCACTTATGCTTCATGTTGCCGTGTGCGACCGGGTGGGCCGGATATACCGCAACGAGAACGCACGGGCCGCCGGACGGAGCGGGCGGCTCTTCTCTGAACTGCTTGACTCCGACGTGATACCTCTGCCCGAAGGTTCAAGCCTCATGCGCCTACCAGATCGGGCTGCCGTGGGAATCGAGCCCAAGACGGGTGAGTTCGTGCGGGCGGAGCCGGGGGATGCAGTCGCGGCCCTTCTCCCTCAAGGATACACCAGGACCTTCCTCCCTGCGTACAGTGGACGGGCCGAGAGCCCACGGCTGCCCTTGTTTGGGTATTCCGCCGTCGCCTTCCGAGACGAGGAACTCGTTGTAGCCGCGATTCGCACTGACGAGCGGGACACCTGGAACCCCATCCACTACAACCTCCCTGAGCTTGCCGGGCTCATCGAAGCTGCGCTGGCTGAACACCCTGCGAACCGTATCCTCAGGCAACTTGCCGTATGCGCGTCAAATTACCAGTGCTTCACAGCCCAGAACATCTTCTACAGGCGCTGGGAGGGCGGAGTTCCGGTGTCGCCGAAATGCAACTCCAACTGCATCGGGTGCATCTCGCTCCAACCTTCAGAGTGTTGCCCTTCCCCACAGCAGAGGATCGACTTCGTTCCCACGGTGGATGAGATAGTTGAAGTCGCCCTCCCTCATCTCGAGCAAGGGGAGGAGGCCATAATAAGCTTCGGGCAGGGGTGCGAAGGAGAACCCACTCTCCAACACGAGACCATCGCAGAGGCTGTTCGGGCCATCCGCTCCCGGACTGACAAAGGGACCATCAACGCCAACACCAACGCTGGGAACACCGAGGCTATCCGGAACATCTCAGACTCAGGTATTGACTCCCTACGGGTCAGCCTGGCAAGCGCAAGGCCGGAGTACTACGATAGGTACCACATGCCCAAGGGGTTCGGCCTTCCCGATGTGGAGCAGTCCATCAGGCTCGCCCGAGAGAGAGGGGTATACGTGTCCCTGAATTACCTGGTATTTCCCGGGTTCTCAGACCTCGAACCTGAGGTCGAAGCCCTGGCGGACCTGATCGAACGGACTGGAGTCCAGATGATCCAGGTTCGGAACCTCAACATAGACCCAGAAGTCTTCGCAGACCTCATGCTTCAGCCAGCAGACGACCGGGACGATGGCCCGGAACCCGTTGGGGTTTCCGCTATGATCGACCACATTCGAGACTGCTCCCCCGAGATCGTGATCGGCAGTTTCAGCCTACCGGTGCGTAACTCGCGGGGTTAATCCCGGCGAGGACTAACCCATGCACCTTATGACACAGCCACATGATTTTGATCAATATTGACCTTAATCCTCTCAATGGGTAGTTGCGTTTTTCCGCGGAAAGAGTATCATATTAGCTGTAAGGTCAAATATGGTCAGAACCAAGCGTCCCATGAACGGGAGAGGCGGTATGAACAACCTCACGGACTACATCGAAAGCTACATCAAGCTTCTCCTGGAGCGCGTCGATGCCGATCCCCTGGAGATCCAAAGGCGTGAACTCGCGGAGAGGTTCCGTTGTGCTCCGTCTCAGATCAACTACGTGCTTGCCACGAGATTCTCCCCGGAGAGAGGCTACTTCGTCGAGACACGTAGGGGCGGCGGGGGATACATCAGGATTTTCCGGGTTCGAGCACGTTCACGCGAAAGCCTCATCGAAATGGTGCACCGGACTGTTGGGGAAGCTATCGACCGTAAGGCGGCTGAGGACCTCCTCATCCGGCTCGTCGACACGGGCGCCCTGGACGAGCAGAACGCGAACTTCATCCGAGCCGCAATAGCCAGCCATGGCTATGCACTCGAACCCGACATAGAGAGGATCGTTCGCGCCCGCGTGCTCCGCACAGTCCTTCTGTTCATGCTGACTCAGTCCCGAGAAGCCTAGTGCCGGGAGGGATTCAAATGCTCTGCGAAGTGTGCCAACAGAGGCCAGCTAATGTGCATGTGACGAAGATCATTAACAGCGTCAAGACCGAACTCCACCTGTGCCAGCAGTGCGCCAGAGAGCGAGGGGAGCTTGACGCTTTGGAGGGGCCGAAGTTTGCGTTCTCGAACCTCCTGGCTGGCTTGCTCCAGAGCGAACCGGCCTTCGGGATTCCGGTAGGGATCTCGGGAGGTGGCAGGCGCAAGTGCGAGACCTGCGGCCTTGAGTATACGGAGTTCATGAACACAGGGTTCTTGGGGTGCTCGGACTGCTATTCCCAATTCGCGGGGAGACTTGGGCCGTTGATCGGCAAGATCCACGGGCACACGCGTCACACGGGCAAGGTGCCCAGGCGGACGGGCAAGGCAGTCAGGGCCCGCCAGGAACTGGAGTCGCTCAGGAAGGAACTGCGCATGCTCATCGAGGCTGAAGAGTACGAGAAAGCCGCGCTGGTCCGCGACAGGATCAGGGCAATCGAGAAGTCCAACCAGACCGGGTTGACCGGGGGAGACGACGGGAGGCAGGCCTGATGGGCACGAACAGGCGAGGCAACAAGGACTCCGCCCTTTGGATGGTGGGAGAGGGTCCCGAGTGCGACATCGTCCTCTCGAGCCGGGTGAGGCTGGCGAGGAACTTGGCGGGTGTTCCGTTCCCGCACACGGCAGGCCCTGAACAGCTAGAGGAAGTGGTGTCGCGGGTGCGGAAGGCGATTGAGTCCACTCCCGCGATTGGACCCACTGAGATCCTGGTTTTGTCCGAGATACCGATGGTTGAGAGGCAGCTGCTCGTAGAGGAGCACCTGGCGAGCCCTCAGCACATCCAAGACCCAAGGAACAAGGCGATAATCCTCAACAGAGACCGGTCTGTGAGCATAATGGTGAATGAAGAGGACCACCTGAGGATCCAGGCCATTCTCCCTGGGCTCCAGCTGGAGGAGGCTTTGCGGCTCTGCTCCGCGACGGATGATGCGATCGAGGAGACTCTCGACTATGCGTTCGATGAGGCCCTCGGGTACCTCTGCGCGTGCCCAACTAACGTGGGGACGGGGCTTAGAGCCTCTGTCATGCTGCACCTTCCTGCCCTGGCCATGGTGAACATGCTCGGGCAGGTGCTGGGGGCTGTCTCCAAGGTGGGCCTGGCGATCAGGGGTATATACGGCGAGGGAACCGAGGCCACGGGCAACCTGTTCCAGATCAGCAACCAGGTGACCATGGGCCGGGCCGAGGAAGAAATAGTGAGCCATCTGAAAGCCGTTGCCAAGCAGGTCATGGACTCTGAGCGGAACGCGAGGACCGCGATACTCACAGATGCGAGAGGGCAGCTCGAGGACAGGGTCTTCCGGTCTTTCGGGGTGCTGACGAATGCCAGGATGATCAGCTCCGAAGAGGCCTTGCGGCTTCTTTCCGACGTAAAGCTGGGCGCGAACCTCGGCCTCATAGACCATGTGCCGGGCACGATATTTACAGACCTTGCAGCCAGAATCATGCCGGCCCACATGCACAAACTCATGGGTAAGGAGCTTACCGCCTGGGAGAGGGACACCTACCGCGCCACCCTCATCAGGGAGAAGCTCATCTCCGGCAAGGGGGAACAGTAGATGTTCGGGTCATTCACTGAGAGGGCTCAGCGAGTCCTCTATCTATCCCAGGAAGAAGCCCGCAAGTTCGGCCACGACGTCGTCGGCACCGAACACATTCTGCTTGGCCTGGTGATCGAAGGCCAGGGAGTGGCGGCGCGCGCTCTTTCGAACATGGGGATCGAGCCGGACAGGGTCAGAAAAGAAGTGGAGAAGATAATCGGACGCGGGGAACCAAGACAGGTGGAGTCTGTGGGCCTTTCCCCCAGGGCCAAGCGTGTGCTGGAACTGGCAGTCGACGAGGCGCGGTCGATGGGCCACGGGTACGTTGGCACTGAGCACCTCCTCCTCGGGCTTATTCGGGAGGGGGAGGGCATAGCAGCTCAGGTCCTACAGAACCTCGGGGCTGAACTCGAGCGTGTTCGTGTGCAGGTCTTGGCCCTTCTCGGCGGCCCGCAGGGGCAGCCTGGGCGGCCAGAAGGGCAGGGACAGGGTGCCGCACGTGCCCAGAAACGCCACGGCACTCCCACCCTGGAGCAGTTCGGAAGGGATCTCACCGCCCTGGCCAGAGAGGGCAAGCTCGATCCCGTGATCGGGCGGGAGAAAGAGATCAACCGGGTGATTCAGGTCTTGAGCCGCAGGACCAAGAACAACCCGGTCCTGATAGGCGACCCGGGGGTGGGCAAGACTGCCATAGTCGAAGGTCTGGCCCAGAAGCTGGTCAAGGGAGACGTCCCTGAGCTCCTGCGCAATCGTCGCGTCCTCACCATGGACATGGGAGCTCTCGTCGCGGGGACCAAGTACCGCGGGGAATTCGAGGAGCGCCTCAAGAAGGTCATCGATGAGATCACTGGAGCGGGTGATGTCATCCTGTTCATAGACGAGATGCACACCCTTGTCGGGGCAGGGGCGGCGGAGGGCGCCATCGACGCCGCGAACATCCTCAAACCCGCGCTGGCTCGGGGGGAGCTCCAGTGCATAGGTGCGACCACGCTCGATGAATACCGCAAGCACATCGAGAAAGACGCGGCGCTGGAGCGGAGGTTCCAGCCCATCCAGGTGGGCGAGCCCAAGGTGGAGGAGACCATTGCCATACTCGAAGGGCTCCGTGACAGGTACGAGGCTCACCACAGGGTCAAGATCACCGACGAGGCACTCCGGGCGGCCGCGATACTGTCCGACCGGTACATCACTGACAGGTTCCTTCCTGACAAGGCCATCGACCTGATCGACGAGGCATCGTCCAAGGTCAGGCTGGCGGCGCACATGGCTCCTCCAGACCTCAAGAAGCTCGAGGAGGAGCTCGAGCGGGTTCGGACCGAGAAGGAGTCGGCTATCAAGAACGAGGAGTTCGAGAAGGCTGCCGAGCTCCGCGACCGCGAACAGAAGCTCCGGGAGCAATTGGACAACCAAAGGCAGGAGTGGAAGAACCAGAGGTACATCGAAGGTGCAGTCGTGGGCGAGGACGAGATAGCCGAGGTTGTATCCTCTTGGACCGGCGTTCCCGTCAGCAGGCTCGCTCAGACCGAGACCGAGCGGCTGCTGAAACTGGAGGAGATCCTCCACCAACGGGTGATCGCCCAGGATGAGGCGGTGACTGCGATCGCAAAGGCCATCCGCCGTGCGCGAGCAGGCATAAAGGACCCCAAGAGGCCGGTCGGTTCATTCATCTTTCTGGGGCCAACCGGCGTCGGGAAGACCGAGCTTGCAAGGGCACTGGCGGAGGCTTTGTTCGGAGACGAGGACGCGATGATCCGCATCGACATGTCGGAGTACATGGAGCGCCATACCGTGTCCAGGCTGATCGGAGCGCCTCCAGGATATGTCGGCTACGAGGAGGCGGGCCAGCTGACCGAGAGGATCCGCAGACGGCCGTACTCAGTGGTTCTCTTCGACGAGGTAGAGAAAGCTCACCCTGAAGTGTTCAACATTCTCCTTCAGGTCCTCGAGGACGGCCGGCTGACCGACGGGCAGGGTAGGACTGTCGACTTTCGAAACGCAGTCGTGATAATGACGTCGAACGTCGGAGCCACTATGATCGAGCGCGACACTGTCCTTGGGTTCAGAGACACCACGACCGAGGCGGACTCCTATGAGAGGATGAAGGACAAGGTCCTCACCGAACTCAGACGAACGTTCCGACCTGAGTTCCTGAACCGCGTGGACGAAGTGATCGTCTTCCACGCGCTGACCGAGGAACACATCAGGCGGATCGTCGATCTGATGCTCCGCGAGGTGCAGAGCCATCTCGACCCAAGGGGTATAACTCTGGAGTTCACGGATGCCGCCAAGGACTTCCTGGTCAGGGAGGGGTACGACCGGGAGTACGGGGCGAGGCCCCTCAGGCGTGTCATCCAGAGACTTGTCGAGGACCGGCTGTCTGAGGAAGTTCTGGCTGGCCGGGTGCGCGAAGGACAGCATGTCCAGATCGATGAGTCCGACGGGAATCTTGTATTCCGGGCGGGGGTCCAGTCAGCCTGAGGCGTGACGCGCCAGGGCACCGGGAGGAGATCCGGTGGCAAGGAAAGAGAGGGCGTTGTTTGTCTGCGGGGAGTGCGGGCATGAGTCGTTCAAGTGGATGGGGAAGTGCCCGGTGTGCGGTGGCTGGAACACCATGGCGGAGGTGTCAAACCCGGCCGGGGCGGGCAGCCGGACCGGGGTTGGCAGGGGCGCGGCCGGACGCCGCGGCGACGGCCACTTGGGAGCCGACCCCGTTCCGATCCCCGATGTCGATGAGGCGGGCGAGCAACGCGTCCCTACAGGCATCGGCGAGTTCGACCGGGTCCTGGGAGGGGGGATCGTCCCAGGTTCTGTCGTTCTCATAAGCGGTGACCCAGGAATCGGGAAGTCCACTCTTCTTCTGCAGGTATCCGACAGGGTAGCCCGGGCAGGGGAGAGAGTCCTCTACATCACAGGGGAAGAATCCGTCAGGCAGATAGGCCTTAGGGCGAGAAGACTCGGGATCCGCACCGGGTCTCTTCTGGTGATGGCCGATACAAACATCGTGGCCGTGGACGAGCAGATCCGAAGGATCAAGCCGGGACTCGCCGTCGTGGATTCCGTACAGACGATGGCGGACCCGGAGCTTGATTCATCGCCAGGAAGTGTAGCGCAGGTCAGGGAGGTCACCGGGCGTCTGGTGCGGGCTGCGAAGGAGGAAGGCGTGCCCGTATTCGTAGTCGGGCACGTGACGAAATCTGGAGCCATAGCGGGGCCACGTGTCCTCGAGCACATGGTCGACACCGTAGTCTACTTCGAGGGTGAGACACACCATGCCCACAGGCTAGTCCGGGCTGTCAAGAACAGGTTCGGGTCCACTGACGAGGTCGGAATCTTCCAGATGCGAGACGGGGGACTATTCGAGGTCGAGAATCCGTCGGAGGTCCTGTTGGCAGAGAGGCCCGGGGGTGAGGCCGGTTCCGCGGTCGTCGCAAGCGTGGAGGGAACTCGCCCCCTGCTAGTGGAGGTCCAGGCATTAGTGGCGAGGTCCTCGTCTGGGACTCCCCGGAGGACGACCACGGGCGTGGACTACAACCGCGCGGCGATCATCGTCGCGGTGCTCGACCGCAGAGTGGGCCTCTCGATAGGGTTCTATGACATCTACGTGAGCGTGGCAGGGGGAGTCTCGCTGTCGGAGCCTGCGGCTGATCTCGGCATCGCGACCGCGATAGCCTCCAGCTTCCGTGGAGTCCCAACGAGGCGCGCGACCGCGGTCTTCGGTGAGATCGGCCTCGCGGGCGAACTCCGGGCAGTGAACCGCGCTGAGCTCAGAATCGCCGAGGCTGCGAGACTCGGGTTCACCAGGTGCGTGATTCCATCCCACAACCTCCGCTCGCTAGAGCGGGATCAGAGGCGAGAGCTCGGCATCGAGGTCGTCGGGGTCGGGACTCTCAGACGGGCACTTGAGGAGGCCATTCGGGAGGTGTAGGCTATGATCTCCGACAGGCTCAAGAAGACTCTCCAGATGGTTGCCCCCGGCACACAGCTGCACGAGGGGTTGGAGAACATTCTGCGAGCTAGAACCGGTGGCCTGATTGTTGTGGGTGATACCCCCGAAGTGCTCGCGCTTGTCAATGGGGGGTTCCGGCTGGACAGTGATTTCTCACCCTTTGCCCTTTACGAGCTTGCCAAGATGGACGGAGCGATAATCCTGTCATCCGATGGAGAGAAGATTCTCTACGCGAATGCTCACCTGAACCCCGATCAGACCATCCCATCGCGGGAGACTGGCATGAGGCACTCCACTGCTGAGCGTGTCGCCAAGATGACGGGGCAGCTGGTGATCGCGATATCCCAGAGACGGAGCGTCATAACACTTTACTCCGGCCATACCAGGTACGTCATGCAGGACATCGGGGTTGTCCTGGCCAAGGCAAACCAGGCTCTTCAAACGCTGGCCAACTACAGGGACTCGCTGCAACGGGCTCTCACGGGCCTGACATCACTTGAGTTCGTGGAGGAAGTGACACTTGCCGACGTGGCCAGGGTGCTCCAGAGATATGAGCTCATGCGCAGGGTTTCTGAAGAAGTGGGCGGCTACATAATCGAACTGGGGACAGAGGGTCGGCTGGTGCAGATGCAAGCGGAGGAACTCCTCGCGGGGATGGCGGATGAAGTCTTCTTCGTAGTCCTCGACTACTCTGCCGATGGCTCACAGGCGGAATCGAGAAAGGTCCTGGAATCCCTGGCAGAGTGGGATTTCGACGACGTGCTGGACCTCGCGGCGATCGCCAGGGCATTGAGCCGGGGTTCAGGCGCCTCACTTGAACACCCGGTGTCTCCAAGAGGGTACCGGGCTCTCTCGAAAATATCCAGACTTCCCATGTCCGTGATACAAAACGTGGTGGCCGGGTTCGGGTCGCTCAAGGCCATACGGGGGGCCTCTGTGGAAGAACTGGACGAGGTGGAAGGCATAGGTGAAGTGAGAGCGCGTGCGGTCAGCGAAGGTCTAGAGCGCCTGCGGGACCAGGCGATGACCTCTGCGACGCCTTGAGGTGGAACGGGCCGGCGGAGGGCGGGCGGGGACAAAAACGGAGGACCCCGTGCTGGGGCCCTCCAAAATCCTGGGTCCTACGTGGCGACTAGGTGAGATTGAAGATGCCGAGCATGGTCAGGCGGCTGAACTCCTTGGCCATGATCTCGTCGAGGTTCATGTCCACCAAAGCACACAGTGCCGCGAGGTAGAAAAGGGTCTGGCCGATTTCAGTTTCCAGTGCTTCCCTACAGTCGGGACAGAGGTCGCCGGACAGGTGTGAGTCCACCAGCCGCTTGATGTCAGAAAGCGCCACGTCCTCAGGAAACCTTTGACGCCTCGCGCTTACCTCGAGACAACCGCACGAAGTGACTGCTTTTGCCACGGCCCTGTTGGTTCTAGCGCTTGCTTCCTGGAATTTCGACATGACGTCGAGAATGCTGCGGTGGCGGATAAGATACTCCGAGACGGCGGACTGGAATTGCTCGCAGGACAACTCGGCCACCGACGTTCACCTCCAAATACGGCAGACGCAGGTGGTTTGGCCGATTTCGAATTCACTTCGATTATACGGTTGACCCATTGCCTTGTCAATGCGCCTCTGGCGAGAGCGAATTGACTGTGTTGCCAGCCAATGGTACAATTTCATCAAGTGCTCCGGGGAAGAGAGGATGACGGTGGTGTTCAACGTCGGCGATAAAGTGGTCTACCCCATGCACGGAGCAGGGGTAATCGAAGCGGTCGAGGAGCGCGAAGTCCTTGGCCAACACGATCAGTACTACATCATGAGGCTCCACGTAGGTGAGATGCGCGTCATGATTCCCCGAAGCAGTGTGGCCGAGGTTGGTCTGCGGCCGGTCATAGACCGGGACGAGGTGCCGAAGGTCTATGAGGTCCTTCGGGGAGAGCGTACTATGATGTCCCAGAACTGGAACAGACGATACAGGGCGAACATGGAGAAAATGAAAACGGGCGACATCTATTCTGTCGCCGAGGTTGTAAGGAATCTCGGACTGCGAGACCGTGAGAAGGGCCTATCCACGGGGGAGCGGAGGATGCTCGAGACGGCCAGGCAGATCCTCACGAGCGAACTGGCCATGGCAGAGTCGAGGCCAGAATCGGAGGTGGCAGCGGGGATAGACTCGATCCTGAAGGCGTGAGAACCGCCACATATCCACCGGGGTTTCCGCGGATACTAGGTCAGAAGGCAGTGAGGTTTCACTGGCCTCCGACAAAGGCGGAGGTGAATTGGCTGGTGCTTCAAAAGTTCATACGGGTGCTGATGCTCGGAGCGGGTGTTGCCGTTGGGTACGTGAGCTTCATTCTGATTCCCGACAGTCTCATGGCCCCAGCGGGGAGCAGCGCAGGCACTAAGACCCTCATCGGCATGATGGCGGGCGGCGGCCTTTTAGGATTCTTTATCGCCCCCGTGTTCACGCGCAAGGTGCTCCAGATCGCCCGGCAAGCAGACTCACATCTCAGGCGGGTTCCCATGAACGAGATCGTGGCGGGAGCCCTCGGTGTGATCGTTGGCCTCATCATCGCAAATCTTCTTGCGATCCCCGTCGCCTCGCTCCCCATAGTCGGCAGCTACCTTGGAATCGTCTTGAACCTGATGATGGGCTACTTGGGTCTTTTCATAGCGGTACGAAAGCGCGAAGACATAATGTCACTCGTCGGGGTGATTCCCCGGGCCGCGGAAGGGGCACGTGTCGCTGCACGAGAAAGAGGCGGCAGAGCTCTGCCGGCAAAACCTCAGTACAAGATACTGGACACAAGTGTGATAATCGACGGGCGCATCGCAGACATTGCGAAGAGCGGGTTCATTGAAGGCGTCCTCATAATTCCCGGATTCGTCCTTGAAGAGCTTCAGCACATTGCGGACTCATCCGATGTCCTGAAGAGGAACCGCGGCCGGCGGGGCCTGGACATCCTGAACAGGATCCAAAAAGACCAGAACGTCAGTGTACAGATTGTGGACAAGTATTTTGATGACCCTGAGGTCGACACGAAACTCATAAGGCTCGCCAGGGTCATGGACGCGAAGATTCTCACCAACGACTTCAACCTGAACAAAGTGGCCGAACTGCACGGAGTGCGGGTGCTCAATATCAACGAGCTCGCCAACGCGTTGAAGCCAGTGGTGCTTCCGGGCGAAGAGATGATGGTCCACGTGATCAAGGACGGCAAAGAGTCCGGGCAAGGCGTAGGCTACCTGGACGACGGGACCATGGTTGTCGTGGACGGCGGGCGAAGATACATAGGGGACTCCGTGGGTGTGCTGGTTACAAGTGTCCTGCAGACCTCGGCTGGGCGGATGATCTTCGCGAAACCGAAAAGCCTTGATCGTGCGGTATAAGGAGGATTCGCCCGTGGGATCTCCCCATGTCTCTGTGGTGGTGGCCGCGGCCGGGATTGGCCGCAGAATGGGCGCACTGATTCCCAAGCAGTACCTTTACCTGGAAGGCCAACCTGTGATCGCACACACTCTCAAAGCCTTATCAGCGTCCTGGCTCGTGAACGAAATCGTGGTCGCGGTCCCGCCCGCGGATGTGGAGATGTTCGAGAGGGATATCATCAGACGATACTCCCTCTCTTCGCTCTGCCATGTAGTGGCGGGAGGCACTGACAGGCAGAAGTCGGTGCGGAATGCGCTTGCGGCCCTCTCGGGCGTAAACGAGATAGTCTTGGTGCATGATGGAGTAAGGCCTTTCGTCACCGCTGAAGAGATACACTCGGTGGCGCGGGCAGCCATGGAGCACGGGGCAGCGACTCTCGGGGTATGTCCGAAGGAGACCGTCAAGCAGATAGATATCTCGGGATTCGTCACAGCCACCCCGGACCGGTCCTTCGTGTGCCTCATCCAAACCCCTCAGGCATTCAAACTGTCTGTATTGCGTGAAGCTCACGATGTTGCAGAAAAGGACGGGTTCATTGGAACCGACGACTGCACCCTCGTGGAGAGGTTGGGACTGCCGGTCAAAGTCGTGGAGGGGTCGTACGAGAACATCAAGATCACAACTGCGGACGACCTCGAGTTCGCGAGGTTGCTGCTGATGAGGAGAACCGGCTACCAGGAGAGAGAGCGAGTTTGATCATGAGGGTAGGGCACGGCTTCGATGTCCACGCCTTCGCGGAGGGACGGGACCTGATCCTGGGGGGAGTCCACATTCCCTACGACCGGGGCCTTCTCGGCCACTCTGATGCGGACGTACTCACCCATGCTGTGTGCGACGCCCTGCTCGGGGCGGCAGGCCTCGGGGACATCGGCAGGCATTTCCCTGACAGCGACCCTGCGTACTCCGGCATATCCAGCCTGGTGCTTCTGGAGCGGACCGCCCAGATGGTCCGCCTTCAGGGTTACGAGATCGATAACGTCGACGCCACCGTCGTGGCTGAGTCCCCCAGGATCTCCCCACATGCCCGCGAGATGGCCGAGAAGATCGCGCGGGCTCTGTCAATCTCTCCGTCTTATGTTAATATCAAAGGCAAGACCACCGAGGGCCTCGGGTTCACCGGCAGGGGCGAGGGAGTGGCAGCCCACGCGGTAGTGCTTGTACACCGGCGTTCGGAAGGCACCTGCGGATAAGGCCGCCGCAGCCCGAGCCGTGAGCCCGCGGGCAGATGAAGGGAGAGGCTGGCGATGGCCATCAGAATCTACAACACCCTCACCAGGCGCAAGGAGGAGTTCGTCCCGCTCGCGCCGGGGAAGGTCGGGATATATAGCTGTGGGCCGACGGTCTATGACTACTTCCATATAGGAAACGCCAGGGCGTTCGTGGTTCCCGACGTAATCAGGCGGTACCTGGAGTACCGGGGCTACGATGTGACCCTGGTGCAGAACATCACTGACATTGAGGATAAGATAATCCGGCGGGCCGCGGAGCGGGGCGTGTCCACCCAGGAGATCGTGGACGAGTACACGCAGGCATTCTATCTGGACCGGGATGCCCTGGGCATACGGCCGCCCAACATACAGCCCCGGGCGACAGAACACGTAAGGGACATAATCAAGATGATCGAGGTATTGATCGAACGGGGGCTCGCGTATGCTTCCGGAGGCGATGTCTACTACGACGTATCCGAGTTCCGAGAGTACGGCAAGCTCTCAAATCAGAACCTCGACGACCTCAAAGCCGGGGCCAGGGCCGAGGTCGGCGAGTCCAAGGACGCCCCGCTCGATTTCGCGCTGTGGAAGGCCGCCAAGCCGGGGGAGCCCGCGTGGGAGAGTCCCTGGGGTCCAGGGAGGCCCGGGTGGCACATCGAGTGCAGCGTGATGTCGTCAAAATACCTTGGTGAGACGTTCGACATCCACACCGGTGGGGTTGACTTGGTGTTTCCCCACCACGAGAACGAGATCGCCCAGAGCGAGGGGGCGTCCGGCAAGCCTTTCGTGAGGTACTGGGTGCACAACGGGTATGTGAACATTGACGGCCAGCGGATGGGGAAGTCTCTTGGGAATTTCAAGACTGTCCGTGACATCCTCAAGCAGTACCCCGGGCGAGTGGTCAGGTACTTCTTGATTGCGAACCACTACCGGAAGCCCATCAACTTCAGTGATGAGGAGCTTGGGATGTGCGCCAGGGCTTTGTCGAGGCTCGAGGACGCAGTGGCGAACGCCGCCCACGCAGCCGGGCTGAACCTGGGTAACCTGGATGCTGTCCGGGCCGCTGCCGGCGGCGCTGATGCCGGGGTGCTGGCGGGAGGCCCTGGGTCAGAACCGGCCGATAGCACCTCGGGCGCAAAGGGCCTGGAGCGGGCTGTGGAGGACGCGCGGAAGCTGTTCGAGGAGTCCATGGACGACGACTTCAACACCGCCGGAGCGATGGCTGCCCTCCACGACCTTGCTACCGGCATCAACACCTACGTGAATGAGAAGATGCCGGGCGACCCAGAGCACGTGGGTCGGGCTGCCGTGGCCCGCGCGGTGTTGGCCATGCTCCAACTCGGAAACGTAATCGGTGTCCTGGAGCCCGAGGCGTTCGCGCAGGCCATAGGCGGAAGCGGCGCCTCCGCCACCTGCGCAGACGAGCGGTCGGGGTTGGTCTCTTCCCTTATTGATCTGCTCATAGAGGTCCGGACAGAGGCGCGAGCATCGAAGCACTACTCGATGTCCGACAAGATACGGGACCGGCTGGGCGAGCTTGGGGTGATCATCGAGGACACACGTGACGGGGTGAGGTGGAAGTTTGCCGCTAAGTGAGGGTGCGATTGCGGAGCTATCCCCACTCGTCCTGGCCTACGTGGGGGACGCGGTCTGGGAGCTCTTCATCAGGTCCACTTTGGTGGAGGAAAAAGGCACGAACACGCACGTGTCCGCGCTCCACAGGTTCGCGGCTGCCCGGGTGAACGCGGACACTCAAGCGAAGCTCACAAACGCCCTGCTTGCGCGTCTCACTCCTGAGGAGCAGGATGTCGTGAGACGTGGCAGGAACACCCGGCCCGGCCACTCAGCGAGGAGCACGGGCCCGGGCGAGTACCGGCTGAGCACCGGATTCGAGGCCCTGCTTGGGCACATGTTTCTCTCAGGTAGGACCGAAAGGCTGGACGAGATTCTCAAAGCTGCCCTGGATCTCTGCGAGGGGGGCGCGGGCGCAGGCGGGACGGGGGAGACCACAAGCGGTGAATGACGGCAGGATCTATGGGCGCAGGCCTGTCCTGGAGGCGCTGGAGGCGGGGCGGGAGTTCAATCGAGTCCTGATTGCCCGGGGGAGCGCTGGATCTCTCGGGCGGGTGGTCGCGCTGGCCCGGGAGAGGGGCATTCCTGTTCAGGAAGTGACGAAAGATGCCCTCGACCGGGCCAGCGGGGGCGGCAACCACCAGGGCGTGGTGGGGTTCGTGTCGCCGCTCCAGTACGTCGATGTAGCGGATGTGGTGGCGAAGGCCCGCGGGGCGGGCGAGGACCCTTTCCTCGTCGTTCTGGACGGCATAACTGACCCTCAGAACCTCGGCTCCGTCATCCGAACGGCAAACGCCGCAGGGGCGCACGGGGTGATCGTGCCCGCTCGACGGGGCGCGCTGGTGAGTCCGGCTGTGGTGAGAGCGTCGGCAGGCGCCACCGAGTACACGCCGGTTGCGAGGGTGACCAATCTCGCGCGTGCCATAGACTTTCTTAAAGAGGAAGGCTTATGGGTTGTGGGAACCGACCCCGAAGCGGGGCACTTCTACCATGAACCCGATCTGACAGGCCCTCTCGCCGTCGTCATCGGAAGCGAGGGGGAAGGGATCTCGAGGTTGGTCCGGGAGAAGTGCGACCTCCTGGTGGCTATCCCAATGGTGGGCAAGGTTGGGTCCTTAAACGCCGGCGTGGCCTGGGGCGTACTGGCCTACGAGATCTTAAAGCAAAGGAGCAGGGCGCGGTTGTCTCAATAGGAATGGAGGGATTTGGGACACCCGGAAGTACTATTTGTACAAGACATACCGAGGTGTGCCGGCACACAGGACATCAAAAGGGGACGTGCGGTGAAGAGTCCCAGGTGATATGGGCGAGCATGGAATCGGCGCGCCCGGGTCGCTTGACGGGATTCGACACGCTGATGTATAATGGCCTTGGTTTTCAGGGACAACCTGACATTACAATCCTTCCTGGACCAGGCTCCTCTGCTCTCTTCCATGAATCCCGCCGGGGGTGATCATTTCAGCGGACTTCCGAACGGACTCTTCCTCTTTTGAAAAGCTTCTGGTGTCGGGAGGGGACGCAGTTGAGCGTTAACCTGCATATGGAAGTCGTCGTAGCAGGCCAGGTAGAGCTGGCTGACGAGCAGATCGTGGAGCATGCGAGGTGCGGTGACCGGGCGGCCGAGGAGTTCCTGATCAACAAGTACAAGAACTTCGTGAGGGCAAAGGCTCGTTCGTATTTTCTGATCGGAGCGGACCGTGAGGACATCATCCAGGAAGGCATGATAGGTCTGTACAAGGCGATCAGGGATTTCAAGTCCGACAAGCTTGCTTCCTTTCGCGCGTTTGCTGAACTTTGCATAACCAGGCAGATCATCACTGCCATCAAGACTGCCACCAGGCAAAAGCACATCCCGCTCAACTCCTATGTGTCTCTGAACAAGCCGATTTACGATGAAGAGTCAGACCGCACTCTTCTGGATGTTCTTTCGGGCAACAAGATCACGGACCCTGAGGAACTCGTGATCAGTCGCGAGGAATTCGTGGACATCGAGAGCAAGATGGGCGAGTTCCTGAGCGACCTGGAATGGAAAGTGCTCAACGCCTATCTCGACGGCAAGTCCTATCAGGAGATAGCTGTCGATCTCAAGAGGCACGTCAAGTCCATCGACAACGCTCTTCAGCGCGTCAAGCGGAAGCTCGAACGATACATAGAGAAGCGGAACGAGTGAATAATGGCGCTTCTCTGCATTGGTAGGATTCGATGGATGTGTGCCGAAGTACTAATGGGCCGCGGATGCCCCGAGTGAGACGAGTCGGGCCCGCGGCTTTCGCCATCTTGGCAGACTCTTTTTCGGGGACTCACTAATGGAGGGGGGGACCTCCAGAGTCATGGAG
>JANLFS010000054.1:21066-22476 GCA_024655925.1 Bacillota bacterium
ACACGCGGGGCCGCCAGGGATTTGGGCATCCGGGTCGTGGCGAGCGACATAGGGGGAACACTCGCACGCAGCGACAGGACGATATCGTCTTTCGCCGCCGACGTGATCAGGCGGCTGATCGACCAGGGAGTCCACGTGGCACTGCTGAGTGGGTACAACCTGAGGGTCGCCGGCAGGTACCGGGACATGGTGGACCGGAGGGTTGTACTCGCGGCCCAGAACGGCGCGATCATTGTCTGGGGGGAGGATGTGCTCGAAACGAACTACCTGTCCCTTGCCGACGCAAGGAAGGCAATCGAGCTGTTCATCTCTCATAGGTTGTCACCGGCTGCGTTTATGGGGCTGGATGATGCGTGCAAGATCTACTACCAGCCTGTGTCAACTCGGTACGACCCAGCGTGGGGGCTACGGGAGGTCGAAGATCTCGGCTCGTTCCTGACGCGCGACCCGGTGCAGATCTCCGCGTTCGACCTCACCCCGAAGGTGCAGGCGGCGGAGGCCGAGGCCCGGGCAGTGTTCGGCGAGAGGTGCAATATCGTCGTCTCAATTGGGCAGGAGAAGTCGTGGGTCGAGGTGAACCATCCAAGGGCGAGAAAGAAGATCGCACTCGAGACGATTCTCGCCCGCCT
Organism: Bacillota bacterium; assembly: GCA_024655925.1. Lineage (NCBI taxonomy): Bacteria > Bacillati > Bacillota > Bacillota bacterium. The sequence continues at coordinate 21,696 of JANLFS010000054.1, forward strand.
CGGGGCGAGTGTAGATGAGACCATCTACTTCGGTGACAACATGAATGACGTGGAGACTCTTCAGGCTGTTCGTTTCCCCGTTGCGGTGGAGAACGCCCTTCCTGAGGTGAGGAGGCTCGCCTGGCGGGTCGCCCCGCCGAACGACTCTGACGGCGTGGCGAGGGTCCTCGCGGACCTGTTCGGACTATAGTGGCGTGCGGCGTGATACAGGGCGTCATACGAGAACGGAGCCATGCGATGCGAATGGTTGACCCCAAGTACCTTGTGTTTGACCTGGACGAGACCCTTTACCCGACGTCCAACGGGCTGATGGAAGCCATCCGGGAGAGAATCATCCTCTACATGATGGGCCGTTTCGGCATCTCCCGGGAGAAAGCGGAGGAGCGGCGGACCACCTACCTCGCCAGGTACGGGCTGACCCTCGCCGGCCTCTACATTGAGGACCATGTGGACGTCAAGGATTATATGGCGTTCGTGCACCATGTGCCGCTTGGGCAGTATGTGCGGCCGAACGAGGCCTTAGACAGAATGCTGGCACGTCTCTCTCCCGCCAAGGTTATCTTCACTAACTCGGATGTAGCCCACTCCCGCCGGGTCCTCTCGGCTCTTGGGGTGTCTGAGTCCCACTTCGAACTGATCTTTGACTTCGAAGCCATGGGATGCAACGCGAAACCTCATCCGGAATCGTACCGCCGCCTGCTCGAGAGGATCGGCGCGCAGGGCCGACGTTTCTGGGGTTGTCCTCGATCAGGATACACTCGGGACCCTTCGCGCCGATCCT
>JANLFS010000055.1 GCA_024655925.1 Bacillota bacterium
GGACGGCGGCCGCCGCATAGCGGCGTCAAGGGAGTAGTGTCGGCTCCGGGCGAAAGAGGGGGCGAAACAGATAGGCGCCCCGGGCTTTCAGTCCCATAAAGCTACGGAACCTGCGCTTTGGAGCGCGCAAAAGCCTTGCTTCTACCCATATAGTGCCATTATGTGGCTCTCAAAGAGCCTGGTATACTCCCGTCAGCCTGTTTTCCGAGCGTGTTCCTAGTCCATCATCGAGCCCGCATCCCGCCGGATGGATTGGCTTAGACATGTTGGCCCGAGGGGGACGGGCGGCTACTCAGCGCCTGTCTGCTCCCGCATGTGCCTCCCCGGGCCTATAGCCCGAGATATGCTTTCTTGATCTCAGGGTTCTCCAGAAGCTCCTGCCCGGTTCCTTCCATGACTACCCTCCCCGTCTGGAGGACGTAGGCGCGGTCGGCCATTTTCAGGGATTTCTCCACCTTTTGCTCGACCATCAGCACGGTGACACCTCTTTCGCTGATGGACTTCAGTACATCAAACACCCTGTCCACCATGGTCGGCATGAGGCCCAGCGATGTCTCGTCCACCATGAGCAGTTTGGGCCGGCACATGAGGCCTCGGGCTATTGCGAGCATCTGCTGTTCGCCGCCGGAGAGCGTGTCGGCTTTCTGGTCCGCCCTCTCCCCGAGTATCGGAAAGATCTCACACACTTCCGCAAGAGTACTTGCGGTCAGTTTCTCATCTGAGATCGAATGCGCCCCAAGCAGGAGATTGTCCCGCACGCTCATCTTGGCGAACAGCCTTCTGCCTTCGGGCACGTGGGCCAGTCCAAGGGTGGTAATGACATGGGCTGGCAGACCTCCAATAGCGCGTCCTCTGAACTCTATGTTGCCGCCCATGGGCTTCATGAGCCCGGAGACAGTCCGGAGGATGGTGGTCTTCCCCGCGCCGTTCGAGCCCACTATCGCGACGATCTCGCCCTCGCCCACTTCGAAGCTTACATCGAAGAGGACCGGAACGCCGTCGTACCCCGCACTCAGGTTCTCAACCCGCAACATTGTACTTGTCCCCCAGGTAGGCTTTGATGACTCGCTCGTCGCAAGCGATCTCCTTGGGTTTGCCTTCGGCGATCTTCTTTCCGGAATCTAACACGATGATCTTGTCTGAGATGGGCATGATTGCCTCCATGATGTGCTCCACTACAACGAGTGTTACGCCTTCCCCCCTCAGTCGCTGGCACAGCTCCATGGCGTCCCGGATCTCGGTCTGGTTCAAGCCGGCCATGGTCTCGTCGAGCATGAGGAGGCTGGGCCGGGTGGCGAGGGCCCGTGCAATCTCGAGCCGTTTGCGGTCCGCTATGGTCAGGCTCTTCCCAAGCTTGTCCCGGTTCTGTGTCAGGTCGGTCAGTTCCATGATCTCCCGGGCGATCTTCCTGGCCTGATCGTGACTGGGAGTCCTGAGGAACGCCCCGGTCATGATGTTCTCCTCAACTGTCATGTCCTTGAGAGTCCGCACGATCTGAAACGTCCTTGCCAGACCGCGCCTGCATACGGCGTAGGGCGGCATGCCTGTTATATCATGTCCGTCAAACCTCACCCGCCCGGCGGTGGGTCGCAGGAACCCGGTAACGCAGCTGAAGCATGTGGTCTTCCCAGCCCCGTTCGGCCCGATGAGCCCGACAATTTCACCCTGACTCACCGAGAAGCTCACATCGTCGTTGGCTGCAAGGCTTCCGAACCGCATGGTCAAGTTCTCGATTTCAAGCAGCGGCTTTGGCATCCCGTGTCTGACCTCCTTTCCCGGATCTCCCGCGCGACCGGAGAATGCCCACAATCCCCTGGGGCTGGAAGCACGCAACCATCACGATGAGCACCCCGAAGAGGATGAGGTCTATGCCCCTGCCCGTGCCTCCGAAGAGGACCCTGGTATACTCGGAAAGCGGGATGAGAACAGCCGCGCCGAACACCGGGCCCCAGACGGACCCCAATCCGCCCAGAACGGTGAGGAGGACTATCTTTATGGAGACGTGCATCGAGAACACCATGAACGGATCAATATACAGGATGTATTGAGTGTAGATGGATCCGAAGATCGCCGTGAGGGACGCACTGGATACCATGGCGAGAAGCTTGTACTTGGCCGGGTTGATCCCTATTGCCATCGCAGCCTCCTCACTGTCCTTGATAGCTCTCAGGTAGAACCCGATCCTCGAGTTTGCGAGCCAGTGGAAGGCCGCCGCAGCGGCAACGAACCCGGCAAGGGCCAGGTAGCAGTAAGGAAGCTTGGAGCTGTGGAATTGCAGAGTCCAAAGGCCTTCCCGAGCCACAGGGACGGATATGCCGGTCGCACCCTCCACCCACCGCCAGCTGACAAACAGCTGGAACACAATCTCCGAAACAGCGAGGGTGGCAACGGCGAAGTAGTGGCCCCTGAGCCTGAACATGGGGTAACTCACGATCGCACCTACCGCCGCGGCCGCCAGGGCGCCGATCACCATGCCGATCCAGGGACTCGCGCCGAACCTGTAGAAGGCGACCGCGGCCGCATAGGCCCCTATACCGAAGAAGCTCGCGTGCCCGAAGGACGTCTGTCCCGCGAGCCCTGTGATCATGTTCCACGCCTCGCCCAGGGACGCATAGATGAAGAACATCACGATGACGTGATGCACATTCACGTTCTTGGTCAGAAGCGGGAGCACCGCCAGAAGCCCGATGACTATGGCGAGGGATCTCCATTCATGTCGAGATCTCTGGTTCATCGGATACACCTCATCACCAACCGAATAATCCTTTGGGCCGCACTTGCATGACAAGAAGGTAAATCAGGAACACCACCGTGTACTTGAACTGTGTGCCCAGGTAGAACCCTCCGAGTGCCTCCGCCAGGCCTATGATGATCCCTGCCTGCAACGCGCCCTTGACGTTCCCGAATCCCCCTAACGCCACGATCACGAAGGCAAGGGTGCTGTACAGTGCGCCCGATTCGGGGTAGACAGGGAAGAAGGTCGAGAGCAAGGCCCCCGCGAACCCGACACACGCCCCGCCGAGCCCAAATGTGAAGGCATACACCCGCTCGGTGTCCACCCCCATGAGGCGTGCAGCGTCCTTGTCCATGGATGTAGCCTGTATCGCCCGGCCCATCCGAGTCCGCCGGACGAAGTAGAACACAGCGAACGTCATGAGAATGCTTCCGAATGCAGCGACCAACTGTGGCAGGCCGATCATCACTGGACCCAGCAAGAGCCTTCTGTCCGCGACGACCGTATCCGGGAGGTACCTGTAGTCCGCACTCCAGAGGAACTGCGCGGCGTTTCTGAGGATGAGGCTCAGGCCGAATGTCGCCAGGAGCGCCGAAAGCCCCGGGGCATCCACGACGCGCTTGATGATCACTTTGTAGGTGAGGTATCCGAGAGCGAATATGAGGGCGGTCTCGATCGGCCACGAGAGAATCGGGTCGACCCTGAAGAGAGTGTAGACCCAGAAAGAAGAATACATACTGATCATGAGGAAGTCGCCGTGAGCGAAATTGATCACATCCATGACGCCCCAGATCAGCCCCAGGCCGACCGCCACGAGGCCGTACACGGTCCCCATGATAACCCCGCTCGCGAGCAGTTGAGGAAGCAAGCGAACACCTCCATCAGGAAAAGGGGCCCGCCCCCGAGACGGGCCCCAATGCTAGGCTGTCTACCGGGACCTCCACGGTGGGAACGCGGGCACGGGCTCGGCGGTCTTGAATTCCACCGGCCACACTGCCTCGTACACTCCGTTCAGGACCTGGACCATGACAGATGCCGAGTACTCGTTCTGGCCCTTGTCGTCGAACTTGACCTTGCCGGACACGAAATAGGGGGCGTAGAAGGTCTTAGTCTTGAGGACCTCAAGAACACGGGCCGGATCAGTGGATCCTGCCTCGTTGATGGCGTCCGCCATGACCAGGGCGGAGGAGAAGTCCTCAATGGTCGGGCCGTCAATGTCCACTCCTGCCTTCGGTTTGTAAAGGTCGTTGATGCGCTTCGCTACCTCCATCTTGGCGAAGAGGCTGGAGGCAATTGCGTTGGATCCAGAGAAGTAATTCGCGTCCCGCCCCAGGTTCTCCAGGAACTTGGGATCCTGGAAGCCTCCGCAGTAGTTCAGGACCGCTTTCGGGGTCACATCGTAGGCCCTGTACCCCTTTACGAACTGGGTGATGTCCGCTATGTAAGAGGCGTGAAAGATGGCATCGAGCCTGGCAGCCTTGACCCGCTGCACCTCAGTGTCGACGTTAGACACGGTGGTAGGGTATTTGATCCTTGCGGCCAGCTCGAACCCATCCTTCTTGTAGGTCTCAATCCACTTATCGACCATCTCCGCTGCGTGTACACCATATTCATTGTCAATGAACACAACACCGACACGCTTGATTCCGGCGTTGTAGTTCTGATTCAGGAACTTGAGGTAATCGAAGAAGAACTTCGTCTCCATGTCGTCATTGGGAGCGATCCGCATGAACCACTTGAGCCCGCGCTCGGTCAAAGCCGCGGAGCTGGAAGAGCCCGCAATGAATGGTACCCCATACCGCTCAGCCACAGCACTTGCAGGTTTCGTGGCCGAACTCTGGTAGCACCCGATCAAGGCCACTACCTTCTCGTTCTGAATCAGCCTCTCCGCCTCAGATTTGGCGATCTCAGGGTTGCCCTGGTGGTCGGCGAACACGAACTGGACCCGGGCCCCGCTCAGCTTCGGCAGGCCCGAAGTGCGAGCCAGCGGCACGTCAATATCCGGGTGCAGACCGTTGATTATCTCCTCAGCGACCTCGACTGCGTACTTCAGCTTGACACCCGTCGCCGCGGAGGCTCCAGTGAGTGGGAAGATGGCTCCAATCTTGACCACCGGTTGAGCGAGAGCCACGTTCCCGATGAACATGAGCCCCACGAGAGTAAATGAGACAACCAGCGCCAGGACACTTCTCCTCAATCAAATCCCCTCCTGAAACCAGAATTGATCGGGTACCCATATGGGTGTATTCGCCTATACAGGCGCAATTCCTTCCTCCAATCGGAAGTGCATGGCCAGCACATCACTGCGATCAACCGTAACGGTCCAGGGGGCGGCAGGGCGCAGGACACCCACCGACGCCTCTGCATAGAAAGACCATAGAAAGGTAGAAAGAAGGAGGAGTCCCTCAAGCGACCCCGAAGTGAAGTAGGTAGAATCATGGATGGGGGTGGTATCTTGGCTATCAACAAAGGCAATGCCGCAATCGGCTCCATCCTTGTGGCAGCGGGTGTCCTGATCCTGATCGGCCAAAGGATGAACATCGACTTCGCTCGCATCCTCTGGCCGTTCTTCGTGATAGTGCCCGGAGCAATTCTGTTCGTCACGGGGCTTGTGGCCGGGAAGAGCGGACGCTGGCTTTCCATATTCGGCAGTATGGGAGGCGTAACCGGGCTCCTGCTGCTGTACCAGAACTCCACAGGGTACTGGGAGAGTTGGGCGTACGCCTGGGCGCTCGTAGTACCAGGGGCTGTTGGGTTCGGGCAGCTAGTGCACGCAGCATTCTCGGGAGACCGTGATGCGGCAAAGCTCGGTGCAAACCTCGGATTGGCAGGAGCGATCATTTTCCTGGCAGGGGCGGTCTTCTTTGAGCTGATTGTCGGAATCAGCGGTTTCGGCCGGTTCGGGTTGGGCAGGTACCTGTTCCCTGTCGGCCTCATCGTCCTCGGCGTCTTGTGGGCGTTGTCTGGGCTGCTGTCTGGCCGGCGGGAGTCACCGGCGGCGCCGACCACGCCGACTACGCCAGTAGAACCGGGGGCACCCAGACAGGCCGAGCCAGTCGCGCAGGTCGCCCCGGAGGAGACGCCCGCGTCTTCCGAACCTTCCGCTCAGGGCACACCACCTGAGCAGCCGGAGCAGGCTGAACCCACCGGCGAGCCGGAGCGTCAAGAAGAGGACAGCGCCCACCCGAAAGCCGATCGGGATCACAGGGGTTAATGCAGGACGGTCCGTGAGCGCAAATCCCCGCTGAATGAAGAGCCCGGGTTCTGGGGGTAGGCAGTACCTGACCAGAATTCGGGCTTCACAGTAACTGCCTCATGGATATCCAGCGAAACGTTCGCCTCTGTCCCAGCTGACGGTTGGCACAGGCAGCGGAAGCCTTGCCGCGATTGCTCAGCTCATAGACGGTTAACGTTGGTCCTAGAGCCGGAATTGCTGCAGCAGGACCATGAACATCCTCTTGGCCGCAGCAGGTCTACTCATCGCCGCTCCACTGAGGACCTGCCAGTACCACGCGCTATACCTGACAAGGTATTTCGTTGCCACCCCTCTAAACCTCAGCAGCCACCGAGAGAATCCGAGTATCAGAGACCGCACGTTCCGCACGTGGTGAAGTGGGTGATTGGAGTACTCGTCTCTGTGGAATGCCCTGTTCCGCCCCTTCGAAACCCAGGTGAGCCCGATGCTATCGAGGGAAGGTCTCGGCCAGTGGCACATATCCCTTGCAACGCACACACGAGCCTCCGGCTCCAGATGATCCCTGAGTGCCTGGTCAAGACCTTTCGAGGACTCCCCGGGCATGACAGTAGCCATCACGTTACCTCGGCGATCTGCAGCAACTACCACGCATGCTCTTGCCTCCGCGGGAGCCATGGTTCTGTTTCCACGGCACAGGTTCCATGCTGAGTCTCTGAACTTCCGGGCTTCCGCTGGCGATCCCTTGTGGCACTTGAGCAGGAAGAACTGATCAGCCTCGACTATGCCCCCGAGCCGCGTTCGGGAATCAAGAACCGCGAGCCTAGCAATGACTTTGTGGCGCCAGGCAAACGCAGTGTTCTTGGAAATCCCGAGCTCACGAGCTGTCTCACGCACTGATAGGCCTCCCATCATAAGGCAGAAGTACCGGAACCACTTCTCCCTGAGGCGAGTTCGGTGCAGCACCGTTCCAGACAAGTCATTGAAGCACCTGCGGCATTGCTTGCACATGTATCTCTGCATTCCCCGGGCATGACCATACCTGATAACCCGCGTCCCTCCGCAGTTCGGACAGGTAGGCCCGGCCGGCATTGACGCGTCTCTCACCTCGGCCAAGTTGATGCGCTCGCAGTTTGGATCGGAAACGGAGTCCGCACCACGAAGGCCGGCTGTTGCGGGTCTCATCTCGGAGAGAGCCATGTCTTGGTAAGGCCAAGTGGACCGGGTGTCGGCCGGTACGATAGACAGAGATAACCGAGCCACACCATCACCTTCCCCAATCGGGCCATCCTATACTCCATATAGTGTCATACTTTCCTCTAAATGGCAACCGCGAGTTGGTACAGCAGGTATGCCCAGTAGGGCGTTGGGCACATACCAAAAGGTATATAGCTGGGGGCACATGATTCCCGACGGCATATACTGACTACGGCACAGGGCCGGTGCCGGCCTGCCGACTCACAGGAAGGTGGAGGATGGCTTTGAAGATGTGGAAGACTGCAGTGCTGACGGTCGCCTTGGCGGTTCTGATTGCCACGTGCGGCCTGCCGGCGGTGAGTGCGGGACCCTCCAGGATCCGCATAGCCGACCAGTTCGGACTGGGGTACGCCCCGGTCACGATCATGACCGAACTCAGACTACTCGAGAAGCATTACCCCGGGCTCAAGGTGGAGCGAAGGATTCTTGGATCCGGAGGGCCTGTCCGCGAAGCCATGGTAGCCGGGCAGATCGACGTTGGGTTCATGGGGATACCCCACTATCTGATAGGATACTCAAAAGGGATCGATTTCAAGATCACAGCAGGGCTCACAATAATGCCTCTACTTCTTCTGACTTACCGTACCGACATCAGATCGATCCGCGACTTCAAACCAACCGACAAGATCGGGATGCCGGGACCCGGGAGCAACCAGCATATGCTCCTCTCAATGGCATCCGAGATAGAGTTCGGCAACCCTACGGCCCTGGATGCAAACGTGGTCGCCATGCCCCATCCGGACGCAGCTGCGCTGCTCGGGGCCAAGAGGGAGCTTGCGGCCCACTACAGTTCGCCCCCTTACCAGTTTGAGACCCTAAAGCGCGAAGGCTTCCATGTGGTGGCCAACGGCAACGATGCCTTCGGTGAGCCGTTCACGTTCTTGGTGTGCGTGACAACCGGCAGGTTCGTCAAGGAGCATCCGGACATCTACGATGCATTGGTTCGAGCACTCGGGGAGGCGGTCGAACTCCTCCGGGATCGCCCACACGAGGCAGCGCGCATCCTCGCGACTGTCGACAAATCCGTAACCGAGGAGTCCTACTACTGCTACATAACCTGGGAAGGCGTGGAATGGGCCACGACCCCTAGGGGGATCATGCGGTGGGCGACCTTCATGAAGAAATCCGGGTATATAGACAAGATCCCGAACCACTGGACTGACACAGTCTGGGATAACCTCAAGGGAGCAAACGGCTCGTAGCAGCGAAAGAGAGGAGAGTCTGATCCACGTGAGGGACGCCCCTAAACTGGAGGTCCGTGAACTCACCGTTCATTACGAGACACCCCGTGGAGTGCTTGTTGCCCTGGACCGAGTCTCACTGGTGGCCCCGGAGGGGGAACGCATCGTCGTCCTTGGGCCCAGTGGTTGCGGAAAGTCCACGCTCCTGAAAGCGGTGGGAGGTTTCGTCAAACCATCGTGCGGGGAGATCAGAGTGGCAGGGAGACTCGTCACCGGACCAGGACCGGACAGGATGATGATGTTTCAGGAGTTCGACCAACTCCTCCCGTGGAAGACAGTGCTGCAGAATGTGACTTATGCCATAGAGGTCACGGGCCGGTTTGCCCGTGGCGAAGCAGGAGAGCGTGCCCTCGAGTTCCTCGACGCGGTAGGTCTATACGAGTTCAGGGACTTCTACCCACACACCCTGTCGGGTGGGATGAAGCAGCGTGCAGCAATGGCACGCGCGTTGGCAGTCGGGCCGGATGTGCTACTGATGGATGAGCCGTTCGGGAGTCTCGACGCTCAATCCCGTGAGGCACTTCAACTGGAATTGCTGCGAGTGTGGGAGAAGACCCGGACCACGATAGTGTTCGTAACCCACTCTATAGATGAGGCAGTCCTCCTTGGCCAACAGATCCTTATCATGACGGAGTCTCCGGGTCGGATGAAGCAGATAATGGACAACTCGGTTGGGTCAGCAGATGAAGGAAGGACGCCTGAGTTCTGGGATGTGTGCAGGGAGATTCGTGGGCTGCTTCAAGTGCCGACGATGGGGGCATAGAAGATGCGAGTAAACCAGAAACTTCTGATCGTTGCGGGCCTCCTCGTTGCTTGGGAAGTGATTACAGTCGCACGGAACGTTGACCCGAACCTCTTTCCGCGGGCCAGTGCGGTGTTCATCCGCCTCGCGACCCTATTCACTTCGGGCGAACTGATCCCCTATGTGCGGAACACCATGTCGACTCTGGCGGCGGCCGTGGCGATGGGCATTTCAGCCGCAGCCGTGCTGACTTCTCTCGCGGTCCTCACGCAGTTCGGCCGGAACCTTCTGTCTGTGATGGCGTCGATGTTCAACCCGCTGCCTGCCGTGGCACTTCTCCCGCTCGCCATCATCTGGTTCGGGCTGGGCCGGGGGGCGCTCCTCTTTGTGATCGCCCACTCCATTGTCTGGTCTCTTTCGCTCGCGACCCTTTCTGGGTTTCTTACAGCCTCCAGGACGTTGGTGCAGGTAGGGCAGAACCTGGGGCTCAAAGGATGGCGGCTGGTCCGGGACATCTACATGCCAGCAGCGTTACCCCACATACTTACCGGCCTCAGGATCAGCTGGGCCTATGCCTGGAGAACCCTGATCGCTGCCGAGCTCGTCTTCGGGGTCAGCGGAACCGGAGGGTCATTGGGTTGGTTCATATATCAGAAGAGATACTTCATGGAGACCACTTCCATGTTTGCAGCCCTTCTGGTGATTATAGTGATTGGGCTCATCGTCAACTCGATCTTCTTGACGGTTGAGAGGCACACGGTCGTGAAGTGGGGGATGTCGGTCTGACCGAATTGAGGCTGGCAGGCCCCTGACTAGCACTAACCAGGTCTGATCGCTTTCATGCGTACGGCTCTGGCCCCCAACAGATTGTCTGGCTGCGGTATTACCCGGCCAGACATTCTCTCCTTAAGCAGACGTGCGCACGAGAGCCCCCTGGAGATGGAAAGGTTCCACGAAACACTCTTGTGGCCACTGTGTCGTCCTGGCATGAGGGTTGTGACTCATACCTGTAAGGACGCAGACTTCCCCCAAGAGTCCCATGTTCCAGTCAGCTTGCACCTCCGGAACCTTGCGCTGGCTCATGGAGGGGCCGAAGCCCTGGCAATGCGGCGCAGGTTCAGGCGAATAAGTCTGAGTGTGGGCGCTAGAAGCCTCAGGGCACGGGCATTCTATGAGGAGATCGGTCATGGGGAAAACCGTGTCAGGATGGCGAAGGCTCTGTGCCAGACCCGATGGGAGCGTGAGGCGAGGTGGGAACCCAGAGGGGCATGCGCATCTTTGGGTTGTTGTGCGTGATCATCGCCGTGGCGGCTCTAGCGATTGCAGGCCGGATCCGCCTCGCGCCGCGTTTTCGTGCGGATTCGGAGGGGGCCGATCCCGCATCATTCTTTCCGTCTCAGCCCGGCTTCGTGTGGATCTACGACGGCTTCGCGGAATATAGCCACCGTATGACTCTCAACGAGGTAACACCGGGTCCCCGGAGGGGCGAGACCGTGCACAAGATCACCGGGGAAGTGGAAGACCCATCTGGGGGAGAGTCGCCCCACGACTTCCGGATAGAGCTGGAATACGTCTTCTCCCGCGACTCCGCGACGGAACGGGTGATCCGGGGAGACGTGTTCCCTCATCTCCTTCGGCCGCTTGTGGTCCTCCGACATCCGATCGAGACCGGCAGGAGTTGGTCTGTGGACGCGCCCGGCGGCGGCAAGATCGAGGCCGGCATCCTCGAGGTGGGTGTCGATCCGGAGGACGAACGGCGTTTCTGCATCGTGCGGTACACAGCCCCGGCACCAGGCCTGCCGGGAGGGCGATATGTAGAAACGCGCACTTTCAAGCAGGGCCTAGGCATCACTAGATTCGAGAACACCATCGCCCCGGAGGTGGACTTCAACTACTTCCTGGCTTACTACAGCCTGCCGGGCCGAAGCCCTGCTCCAGCACCTAGCGGCCCGCCCCACCCCTAGAGCGGTTCTTCGGTGTACTCGGCCTCTACCCAGAAGAACCGGCCGTTCTTCATTCCACCGATCTCGCGGATATCCGGGTGGTAGTAGATCTCCCACGGCTGCACCGTCGGCCTGGGTCTGGGCTGGATGTCGATGCCCACGTCCAGGTAGGCCCCCCATACGAGCTCCGTACAGTACCAGTACTTCTGATCGAGGTCAGGGGATTTGGTGTATAGGAGACCGAGCCACTTGAACCTCTTCCCCACCTGTGGAACGGCGTTAGCCGCTGCCTGGGCGGCCTGTTCGTCGGTGGCCGTCATCACGCGGAGCACACTGAACCCGTAGTACTCCGTCACCCATTCATTTACGTCCCGGAGAACCACGCCTTCCCGAAAACCCAGTGCCTCCACGGTCTTGCCGTCTCCCACATAGATGCCGACGTGACCATGTTCATAGAGCACGATAGCCCTGAACACACCCCGGTTTGGCGTACGCCCCTCGCGCGATGGAAACGCAGAGTCCCACGTGAACATGATGTCACCCGGCCTCAGACGGTCCCACCAATCCCCGCCGCCCGGAGAAACGAGGGGCTGGCCCACTTTCGGGTCCGCGTGGGTAGGTCCCCAGGCTCCCGCAGATGCTCCGGCTGCCCCGGGTGACATAGCGCTCACAACAGTCACCAGTGTTGCCGCGAGGATGGCGATGGACAACCGCCTTGAACCCCATACCCGCCTGGGTCGGTGTCTCACGTCACATCTCCTCTCTGCCGTGGCAGGCCTCGGCAATCGCGCAGGTCAGCCCGGATCCAGACCCAATCACCATCGCACGGCAGCCGGGAATCCGTCCGTCTCGTCCTCTTGAAGCAAGCCGCCACTTCGAGTTTGGAGCGAACGACCCCAGCCCGCGCACTTCCGAGCCGCTCCAGATGCGAGCATCTCTGGTATGCGGGTGCTCTGCCCTCAGTACCAACACACACCGCAGTCGTTCGACCTTGGTCGCGTTCTTCCCTTCCTGCTCCCAGCGCATCACGACGCTCTGCTGCCAGGTCGTTGTGAAACCTGCAGCGAGTTCAGTCCATGTCAACAGCTACGGAGCTGGGAGCAGAGCCGGGGCCAGCGGGCCCGGAGCGCAGGCTACCCAAGATACGCCTCTACCAGCTGGTCATCGGACATGAAGTCCCAGGCCGGACCTGATGCCGCCACTCTCCCAGAGCGAAGGACGTACACACGATCCGCAATGGCCAGCGCGGCACGGGCATTCTGTTCCACCAGAAGGACTGTAGTCCCCGCACGGTTGATATCCACCACCGTCTGCATGACCTTATCGACCATTATCGGGGAGAGGCCCATGGAGGGTTCATCCATGCACAAGAGGCGTGGACCTGTCACAAGAGCTCGGCAGATCGCCAGGGCCTGCTGCTCCCCTCCTGACAGCGTTCCAGCGAGTTGATCACGGCGTCCCGCGAGGGCCGGGTACAGATCGAGCACACGTTCCACGGCATGGCGGGCCGCCCTGCGGTCCCGCACGGCGTGGAGGGCCGTCTCCAGGTTCTCCATAACCGTGAGATGCGGGAAGATCCTCCGGCCTTCCGGCACCAGCCCGATGCCGGCCCTGACTATGTCGGATGTGGGCATTCCGTCGATCCTTGCACCCTGAAAACGAATCTCGCCAGACCTCGGCCGTAGCCTGCCCAGGATGGTCTTGAGCACGGTAGACTTCCCCGCCGCGTTGCCGCCAAGTACCGCGACTATTTCGCCACGGCCGACAGCGAGGCTCAAGTCCTTCAGGACATCGGCGGTGCCGTAGGACACATTCACGTTGCTCACCTCGAGGATCGGTGCGGCATGCCCGCCTTGCCCAGTGTCCGCGCGGGCACGGAGTCCCACCGTCTTCGGAGTGCCGAGGTAGGCTTCGATCACCGATGGATTCGCGGCGACATCCTCGGGCGTGCCTTCCGCGATCTTCTCCCCGTGGTCCAACACTACCACCCGGTCGCAGGACCTCGCAATTACCTCCATGTGGTGCTCGATAATCAGCACAGTATAACCCTGATGCCGCAGACCCTCGATGATGTGCGCTATGTCCTCCATCTCATCCGGGGTCATGACGGCCGCGGGTTCGTCCAGCAGCACGATCCGGCAGCCTGTGGCCAGAAGACGGGCAAGTTCCACCTTCCGCCGGTCTGCGTATGTCAACTCCCGGACCGGGTCGGCCTCGCGTCCCGAGAGTCCCAGTGTGCGCAGTATGTCTCGGACGGCCTCGACTCCGGCCTTCTCTGCAGCCCTGCATGCCCTGGTCTTCAGTATCACACCCACTACACTGGTCCTGTCCTTCAGGTGCCGCCCGGCGAGTACGTTTTCAAGAATATCCTGGGTATCGTACAGCCTTATGTTCTGGAACGTACGGACCACTCCGAGTGAGGCAATCTCGTGAGGCGGCAACCCCACTACGCTTCTGCCGCGGATCCTGATGTCGCCCGCGGACGGACGTATCAGCCCGGTGATGAGGTTGAACACAGTGGTCTTCCCCGCCCCGTTCGGCCCTATGATCCCCACAACCTCTCCCTCGTTCACCGTGAAACTCACGCCCGCCACCGCCCGGAGGCCCCCGAACTGGCAGGACAGGTTCTTCACTTCGAGGACGGTTTGAGATCCGGCGAGACTCCAATGCCCACCGGGAGAAGAGGTCTTCAAGATCTGCACCAGCCGTGTGCAGTCACGTTCGGTTACCTCAGCTCGCCCGGTCTGTCCGACTCCCTCGGCCCCCCGGGTCCGTGGTCCCGCGCGTGCGAGAGCTTTCCCGGCCGGGAGTCCCTGCTGGCGAAAGACCGCCAGGAACACGAGAGTCACGCCGTAGATCAGCATCCGGTACACGGTGAGGCCCCTGAGAAGCTCGGGAATGACAACGAGTGCTACCACCCCCACCAGGATGCCCGGGAGATTCCTCACCCCTCCCAGGATGATCATGCAGTAGAGTGAGACCGTTTCGGCCATGGTGAAGTTCTGCGGGAACACTGCCCCTTGCCATGACGCGAAGAGGGCCCCGGCTGTGCCCGCGATTGCCGCGCCCGTGGCGAAAGCGGCGATCCGATACTTCGCAACATCCACTCCCATGCAAGCTGCAGCAGTCTCATCTTCCCTGACGGCATTCCACGCGCGTCCTACCCTGGACCCCACGAGGCGGCTGACAACGGCTACGGTCAACGCGGCCGAGATCCAGATGATGATGTAGGTCACCTCGATCGATGCCGTTCCAACCCCTGCAATCCGCGGGGGATCTACTCCGACGATACCGTTGGGTCCATTGGTGATGTTCACCGGGCGGTCGAGGTTGTTCAGCAGGATCCGGACTATTTGCCCGAACGCGAGAGTCACCATCGCCAGGTAGTCGCCGCGAACCCGCAAGGTGGGGAGGCTGACGGCTACTGCCACGGCCGCGGCCGCAAGGCACGATGCCACAGCCGCCAGCGGGAATGCGGTGTGGAGCCCGAACTGAGGGGACGCAAGTAGGGCGTACACGTAAGCGCCGATCCCGTAGAACCCGGCGTATCCCAGGTCCAGAAGGCCAGCCTGCCCTG
The DNA here is from genome assembly GCA_024655925.1 of Bacillota bacterium. NCBI lineage: Bacteria > Bacillati > Bacillota > Bacillota bacterium. Next base: position 14,688 of record JANLFS010000055.1, read on the forward strand.
CCACGACGCTGAGGCCGGTGGCCAGCATCAAGTAGAGGCCCACGGTTCCCCCTGTCCGGATGTAGTAGTAGTTGCCCGTGACAAGCGGCAGAGCCGCGAGGAAGGCCGAGGCCAAGCAGACGGCCCTAGCGAAAGGAACCGTCCAGATGGGCCGACGCCCGAACACAGTCTCAGAAGACATCTCACCGACCTACCTTCAGACTCTGTCTCTGACTTGGGTGCCCAAGAGCCCCGCCGGCCTCAGGATGAGGGCAGCGACGAGCGCCGTGAACACAATCGCATCCTTGTAGACTGGGGCCGCCACGATCACCCCGAGGCTCTCGGTCAGGCCGAGAAGCAGGCCCCCGGCCATCGCTCCTCTCATGTTCCCGATGCCTCCGAGCACTGCCGCAGTGAACGCCTTGATGCCGGCGGAGAACCCAAGCGTGAAGTCGACTTGCATGTAGTAGAGGCCGATCATTACTCCCGCCACCCCTGCAAGGCCGGAGCCGATGATGAAGGTGGACACTATGACCCTAGACGTCCTGATCCCCACGTACTCGGCAGCCTCCAGGTCCTGGCTTGTGGCTCTCATCTCCCTGCCCAACCTGGTGCGACGCACCACGGAGTCGAGGGCGAGCATGATGCCGACCGAAGTCCCGACGATCAGCAGGCGTGCGACGGATATCGAGGCGCCACCAAGATGGACTCCTGCGCCAGCCGGGATCAGAAGTTCAGTCTGAATGGCCTTGGCGCGGCCTGATGTCATCAGCATGGCCATGTTCTGCAATATGATGGACACACCTAAGGCCGAGATGAGAGGAGCAAGGCGCGAGCCCTTGCGCAAGGGACGGTATGCCAGCCTTTCGATCACCGCGCCGAGCAGGGCAGTCGCTGCTGTCGCCCCGAGGACCATGGCGGCCAGTATGAATGTGGCGTTGACAACTGGGGAACCCCCCCGGGTGAGGAGTGAGAATACCCCCCACCCGGCGAAGGCGCCCACCATGAACACATCCCCGTGGGCGAAATTCAGCATCTTGAGAACCCCATAGACCATGGAATAGCCGAGAGCCAGCAAGGCGTAAACGCACCCCAGAGTGATCCCATTTACGATCTGCTGGGGAACCTGAACCAACACCTGATCCATTCACAATCCCTCTCACTTGTGTGCTGCCACCCGGTTCCCCGGCCGTACACCGCTGGCTACTTGGTCTCCACGGGGTACTCCCTGACCTGCACGAAGTCATCCTTTTGTACCTGGAACACGTATATGCTGGCCCCCACCACGTCGCCCTTGGAATCGAAGCTCACCGGGAAGCCGAGTATGCCACGGTAGTCTCTAGTCGAGTGCACGGCCTCGAGCACCTTCTGCCTGGAAAGCCCAGCGGGATCGTCCCCGGCTGCCTTGCGCATGGCCTCGATGAGGATCTTCGTGGCCTCGTAACTCTGGCCTGAGAAGATGCTCATCGCGCCGTGCTTCCCCTCGAATCTGGTGATGAACTCCCGGGCCTCCGGGACCTCCTTGATGTCGCGTCCTATAGCCGTTACCCACATGCCCTGGGCGCTGCCGCCCGCACCCGCGATGAGCTGGTCTCTCTCCTTCAGACCGTCTCCTCCCATGAGCTTGGGAGACAGCCCCAGCCCCGTCGCCTGCTTTATGAGAGCGGCAGCCTGGGAAGGGCTAGGGAGTGCAAGGTAGAGAAGGTCCGGCTTCGCGGCCTTGACCCTGGTGAGTATTGGGGAGAAGTCCCGATCCTCAGGCGCGATCTGGCCGCGGGCGGTGGTCACCCCAGCAGCCCTCAGCGTGGCCTCGACTTGATCCGCGAGACCCTGGCCGTAGGTGCTCTTGTCATCGATGATGTACACGTTCCGCGCGCCGGCCACCTCAACAATGAACTTCGCCGCCGCGGGCCCTTGAGCGTCGTCTCTCGGGCAGATTCGGTGCATAACCCGGTAACCCATCTCAGTCAGAGCGGGATTCGTCGCGGACTGGCTTATGAGGACTAGGCTCACCCTCTGGTAGATGGGAAGCGCCGCCTTCACTGCCGAGCTGTTCATAGGGCCTATCACCCCCATGACGTTCCTGTCCATGGCGAGTCTCTCCGCCACTATCACCGCCTTGGCAGGGTCTCCCGAGTCATCTGCCACCACAACCTCGATCTTGCGGCCCCGGACACCGCCTTCAGCATTCGCTTCATCAACCGCCATGTAGATGGCGTTCAGGGAATCCAGGCCGATCTTGGAGAGGTCTCCGGTAAAAGGGCCTGCGGCCCCGATCTTCACCGGAGCCATCCTCTGCTGGCCAGATACCCCGACCGGAATGAGAGATATCAACGCCGCGAGGATCAGGCTCCACATGACGTGTCTGTTTCTCACAGGGGTCAACCTCCTTCTATCTAGTGCCTTCGCGTTTCGCGCACACTCCCCGTTGCGCCAGGATATCCCCCCATTCCTCGAGCCCCACTCGGCCCAGCGTATCACGGGTTGGGACTCCGGTGTCGATGTCCAACCCACGTGCGGCATAATACTCATCTAACATCCCCGAAAGCTCCACTGTGCTGCCGGACGTATCCCCACAGCCCTCAGGCATGGGTTCCTCGAGGAACCTGCGTGGCAATGTGTCGTCTGCACGGGTGATCCCCAGGGCGACGATGAAGCACCGTTCCAGGAGGACGATGCGCTCACATATCCTCTGAACGTCAGCCCCATCGAGCTCAGTGCCAGCAGCGGCGTTCACGATCCGCGCGGCGTCGTCAAACGGCAGGACTTCCATGTTTGTAATAGTGTTCTTGCAGGCATTGAGAGAGTCCGCAAGCGCACACACCTCCTCGTAGTGCTTGACGACCCGGCCCTTTCCCTCATGCTCGAGCCTGAACCCGGCCTTCTCCGACCCGAACAGGCGCTTTCCCGCCTCGGTATCCTGCGAGAACTCGAAGGATGGCTCGGACCGAAGGTGATCGCCGCCCCGGCTCGCAACCGCGTTGCCCAGAGCATAGCCCTTGAGACCTCTGGGATCAGCCATGAACAGCTCAAGCCCTTTGACATGCATGGCGAGGTCCCCGGTGCCTCTGCCTATCCGCTTCGCCGCTTCCCTGACCCCGTCCGCCAGAACGTCCCCGAACCCCTCACGCCTGGCTATCTTCTGGACCAGGGCCATCACGGCCTCGGCATTTCCCCACCTGAGGTCGAGGGAGTCAACCTCCCCGCTGGACAGAAGGCCACGCTCAAAGCACTCCATCGCAAAGGAGACACACTCTGCGGTGGAGATGACGTCCATTCCCTGTCTGTTGCAGATGTCCACCATCGCAAGCCCTGCCTCCAGGTCATTCACCCCGACTCTGGACGTGAAGGCAGCCAGGCCCTCGAACTCGGGGCCTTCGCTCCTGAGGCCCGCGAACCGCCCTGATTTGATCTCGAAGAACCTGCTGCACGGGATGGTGCAGGAGTGGCACGCCTTGCCCTTGACTCTGAACCTCTGGGCGAGTCTCTCTCCGCTCACGGCCGAGGCATCTTCGAATCTCCCCGTCTGGAAGTGCCGGGTAGCCAGGCAGCCCGCAGCGTTGAGCGCAGAGACGAGTCGGGTGGTCCCGTATGCCACCCTAACGGGGTACTGCTGGTGGGTGAGGATCCGGGCATCGATCATCCTCACTAATCTAAGGAACTCTTCCGGGTCCGCTACCTCAACGGGCCTGGTTCCGCGGGCCACGATAGCCTTGAGGTTCTTCGATGCCATTACCGCTCCCATCCCGGTCCTGGCGGCCGGGCGTGCGAGGTTGCAGAAGATACCCGAGAACTTGACTCCCCTCTCAGCCGCGGGACCGACCGACGCCACTTGGGCCCTGCGATCGTGCCGGGCGGCGAGTAGCTTCTGGGTCTCCCAGACATCGAGGCCAGCAAGGTCGGGGGCGCGGAAAACAATGGCCTCGCCATCCTGAATGAGAAGGTACGACAGCTGATCCGCCTGCCCGGTTATGACAACCTGGTCGAAACCTGCGTACTTGAGTTCTGGGCCGAAGAACCCACCCGCGTTTGAATCCCCCAAAATACCCGTGAGCGGAGACTTTGACGTGAAGTTCACCCTCGCGGCCCCGGGGAAGAGGGTGCCGTTCAGGGGGCCGACACCAACTATGAGTGGATTCTCCGGGCTCTCGGGCTCAACATCCAAGTCAATCTCCGCAGCCAGCCTCGCGACGTTGAGACCGCGGCCGCCGAGGTACTTATGGCACTGCTCCCAGTCGAGAGGTTCAATGCCAATCTGTCCGGTCGTAAGGTCCACGCGGAGGACGTTTCCGGCGTATCCCGTGAAGTCACTCACCTTCCTCCCGCACCTCCTGTCGTCGGCGTACCAGCCAGCCCGAAGCGGATGGCCCCTGTGGGACATCGCTTGACGCATTGGGGGTCGCCACCGCAAAGGTCGCAGATGAGAGGCCCCGCCTTTTCCGGGTGGAAGAATATGGCGTCAAATGGACAGGCGTCGGCACAGCTGCGACACCCGGTGCACTTGTCCTGGTCTACAGTTATTGCCCCGGTCCCGCCCTCGCGGCCGAGAGCCCCAGCAGGGCAGGCGTCCACACACCTCGCGGCCCCGCACTGCCTGCACACGTCCGGCCGGTCCACGCCGTCCTCCTCGATCTTGGCAACGCGGATTCTGGCAAGAGAGTCGCTGAACTTCCGCTCGTGTATGAAGCTACAAACGAGCTCACATGCACGGCAGCCTGCACAGATATCGCTGCGAACAAGCATCCTGGGCCTAGGCCCCGGGGCAAGAGCTGGCTCTCCGACCCTCTCGATCCGGAAGATGACCATGCCGTTGGGATCTGGGCAGCAGACTCTCACCGTGCTGCTGAGCCAATCATTCTCGTCCGCGATTCTTCGCTGCTTGACAGGCAGCATCGGCATCATGCTTTGAAGAGCCCACATGCACATGAACTTGCCTGGAGGGATCGTGATGCGCCCGCCACTGACATCAAAGTAGTCGCCGACCTGCATAGGAAGGTCGCAGAACCCGCGGACTTCATCAACTATTACCCGGAGATCGTACATTCCGTTCACCACCTCGACACAAAAAAGCTCATCCCCTAAGGGACGAGCTCTCACCCGTGGTGCCACCCTCGTGGGGCGGAGACACTCCACCCCACTCGTTTCTCCGGGACGCGGCTATCGCATCGAGTCAATCTCGAGCGGGCGACGTCCCTGCCCTGTAACGGAGGCTTCCGGCTCAGCCTACTCGGATCGGCTCCTAGGTGGATCCGCCTTTCGGCCTGCAACTCCGAGGCCCACGCGCCACGCCCGATCCGCGGAGCTCACACCATCCTCCGCTCGCTTGGGACAGGGGTCTTCGCGGCCACTTCCCTCATCATCGTCTCTTGAATCCATACGGCTATTTGATTTGGTTGAATTGCCCTCTATTCAACACCCTTGTGGCGATGGTGTCAATAGCCGCCAGGCCGGCGTCCACACCCTGATTCGCTGGAAGATCAGGCGGTTTCGGCGCCTACCTCACGCAGATGCAGTTTTTCGGAGGCGCCCGACAGAGGCGAACCCGACTGCGCTGTCGCCACTGAGTCTCCAACGGCCCTGTCGTCGGCCTAGTCTGCCCAGTAGCTTGGGCGTACGCAATGGAAAGGGCGCGGGACACGCCCGCGCCTCTCGCATGCCGGCCGATTCTCGATGTTGTTGTCTCGGGACGACCGTCGCAGACTACTGGCTCTTTAGCATCGCATGCTCGGCTTTCACCTTGGCCAGATAGTCGGGTTGTGTCAGCAGATCCCACGCAAGCATCGCCTCGACTTTGGAGGCGATAATCATGCCGTCATGACCGATGTCCGCTATCGTGGCATCTGCGTTCGCTTGAGAGTGTCCCGCCGTGCCCTCAGGGGCAGTCTGAATCGACAGTGAGATAGACGGGATGTTGTAGCTCACTGTCCCGAAGTCGGTGGAGGCCGAATCCATTCTGGGCCCGGGTATCGGCTCGACGATGTTCGTCGCGCCCAGGCTCTTGGCGTAGGCGAACGCCGCGTTCTCAAGGGTGCTGAGGTTGAGGCAGTTGTCCATGTAGCCCTGCGTGTCTATGATCACTGTTGTCTCCGTCATCATCGCAGCGCCTTGGGCTATCTTCTTGACCCTCTCCACCTGCTCGTTCACGCCCTGTCGTTTCGGGTGGCGGATGGCCCAGACCGTCTGGGCTCTCTCGGGCACAATGTTCGGAGCAGCGCCGCCGTCAGTTATGTTCCCGTGCATGCGATAGTAAGGGTCCGAGTGCTCACGAAGCTGGTCCATGCCCACGTAGAACAGGATCACGGCATCCAACGCGGACCTGCCTGCCCACGGCGCCGACGCGGCATGTGACGGCTTGCCCTTGAAGGTTATCTCGAGAATATCGAGGGCCAGCATGGACGGGCCCGGCAGCTGGTAGGTAGTCCTCGTGGACCCGTGGAACATCACCATGACGTCAACTCCTGCGAAGATGCCGGAATCCCACATTATGGCCTTCACAGGAGGAGTGATCTCCTCGGCAGGCGTGCCGAACACCACTACCTTGCCGGGGATCCCGCGAGCTTTCATGGTCTCCGCGAGTGCCACGGCTGCCCCGATACCTGCCGGCGCTTGCAGGTTGTGCTGGCAACCGTGATATGCTGAGCCAGCGGGGCCCCGAAGCGCGTCATACTCGACTATGATCCCTATCGTCGGCCCATCTCCTTGGCCAGGGTATGTAGCCTTGAACGCCGTGGCGAGTTCTTTGACTCCCACCGCTCTCTCCAGGATAGGCACCCAAAACGGAGCGATGTCACTGAAGCCTACCTTGACCTCCCAACCATTCTCTTTGAGATACCCGGTCAGCATCTCCACCGCCTTGAACTCCTTGTGGCCGATCTCGGGGTTGAGATACATCCAGTCGGACATGGCGACAAGCCGATCCCGCTGGGAATCGATTCTGGCGACGAGTTCGGCCTTGGGGTCAGTTGCCGCGACGCCTGTCGCGGGCGAAAGCAGTAGGGCTAGGACTACGCTAGTTGAGACAGCGGTCAGAACGAGTCTGGCGAAAGCACGTGCTGGTCTCCTCATGGTTCGTGTCAACCTCCTTCATCTCGTCTGTGTGTGGCTCCCCCCGTCAGTGTGGTGACAGCTCGTGCGCCCACGCGCCGCCCCGAGACACATGGAGTCGGTTACACCAATCGTGCTCGCTGTATATCTGGCCCCCCAAAGCATCACTCCTTCCTGAGTCGCAGCCGACAACCATACTCCTCAGGCTGCAGGCCCGCGTCGGGACGCCCTCTCGGCAAAGCGCCCTGCGACCCAGAGAAACATGACGACCCATCCCTTGGTCAAGGGACGGGTCGCAATACCCGCGGTACCACCCTAATTGGCAAAAGCCCACTCGCATCCGACAACGGCGCCATCACGCGGCCGTATCGTGCCCCTGTAACGGAGGGAACCGGCGAATCCTACTCCGATGAAGCTCGTTTCAGACCGCAGCTCACAGGTGTACTTCCGCAACCCCTTGCGAGTCCTCGCACCCCCCGGACTCTCTCTTTGAGCACAGAGGAAGCGTACTCTCCTGTTCATTGCCTTCTCGTCGATATGTAATGTATATTTTACCACCGGCGACAAGCATGTCAATACATAATTATCATAAGTCTGAGTCAAGTCCTTGTAGGTGCTTCCCCTTTCCTCCGAGTTGGCGGAGGCG
>JANLFS010000056.1:0-2285 GCA_024655925.1 Bacillota bacterium
TAACGTGGCGCAATGTGAGGCGTAACAAAAATCAACATTCAGTGGAGGCGGTCTGGCGGAAACCACACAGAGGACCCGCATAACGAGGTGCCGTCCCGGAGACTTCTGGGTGATAACTCGGCTAGATACTCAGAAGAGATCAGGTTTCTTGGGAGGTGTCGGCTGTGAAATACTCGGTGAGCAACTGGATCTACGGCGACGAGTCTCTCGAGGCTACGCTCGCGAGGCTTAGCCGGTACGGGTACGACGGAGTCCAACTCATGGGCGAACCCCGGGTGTACGACCCATGCGTGGTGAACCGGCTGTGCCAGGAACACGGCCAAAGTATGCTGTCCATTGCCGACATGTACCCCTGGCCTACGGACAGCCGCGACCTCGCAAACCCTGACCCCGTGATTAGGTATGAGACTTCCCTGGTCACAAACGTCCGGGACGGGCTGAAATTCGTATCGGACGTCGACTCGCCCGCTGTCAAGCTTCACCTTGACACCTTCCACATGAACATCGAGGAGAGCGATCCCGCGGGCGCCGTTTTGGAGGCGGAGGATCTCCTCATTAACGTTCACATAGCCGACAGCAACCGGCAGTCGGTCGGGAGAGGCCACTTCGACTTTCGCGCTCTCATGCGGTCGCTCAAACAGATCGGGTACGAAAGGGCGCTTGCTCTGGAGCCACTGCCCCCCGTTCCAGATCCGTACATGGCCGCCAGGATGCAGAGGTTCAAGGATCTTCGGGATGTGTACGCGAGGGAAAGCATAGAGAGGCTCAGGGCCATCGAAATGGAGGTTTAGTGCAGGACACATGCTCTCGGTATCGGGTCAGTTCTCTGCGGGGAGGTGATGGCAGGTGCGTGGTCGAAGCGGTCCTTAACGCATATGAGAATCGTGATGAGACCCTGAGTCCAAACCGGCTTTCTTTTTATGTTATGTCTGGCTTCCCGGCCGATGGAAGGTGGTGCCTTTGAAGAGATACGACTGGCCTTTCAACGCCATGATCGACTTCGAGACAGGCGTAATGCTCCCTGCGGACGGCAAGATCGAGAGAAGACTGAGTCAGATGAAGGGCGTGTTCGCAGACGAGAAGGCATACCTGGCATGCCTCGAAAAGGAGGATTCCCTGGTCTACGAGGTCTACACCTCAACTCCCCCTGAGCGCGAAGGCGATCTGATCTACTGCACGAGCGTGATATACCCGGGCAAAGTGGGCGATGAGTTCTATATGACAAAGGGGCACTATCACGCGAAGCGGGGCACGTCAGAAGTGTATTTGTGCGTCGGCGGGCGCGGGATGCTCGTGCTTGAGAATCCGCACGGAGACTCCACCGTCCTCGACATGTACCCCGGATCCATGTCCTACATACCTCCGTTCTGGGCTCACAGGACGGTCAACACCGGGTCCGGCCCCTTCATATTCATCGGCGTGTACCCGGCGGATGCAGGGCACGATTATGGCACCATAGAGGCGTGTGGCATGATGAAACTGGTGCTCCAGAGGGGTGGACAGACGGTGGTCCTCGACTCGCAAAGGGCCTCTCCGAAAGCAGGCGAGGGGTTGTCGTGAAAGGTCCCTTCCTGGTCGGAGTGGACATTGGAGTTTCGGAGGCTAAGACCGCCCCCGCCACCGTGAAGGAGTGCGTAAACACATCAGGAGTGAAAGGCGCCGATGTGGCCGCTGGTCTCAACGGTACGTACGGTCGTGTGGCAGGAGGGGGAGGGGGGCTAACCGCCCCCTCCTACCCGATTTCTCACTGGGCTTTCCGCATATGTGATCCCCAGCCCATCGACACTACTCTCAGTCCGGTCCCGGGATATCATCTATTGATACCCTTTCAAGTGTAGCTCACTGACATAGGTCATACCTGGTGTCGTGTTGTACCAGCAACGTGTGGATACGAGCATGCCGGTATCTTGTAGGTAGTAGTACTCATACCCAAAAGACGAGGTGATCTCGGAAATACCAGTGACTCGCCTTCCGTCGGGCAAAGGTCCGTTGAAGCATACGCGAGTCTGGCAGCCCGTAGCCGGATCGGAATCTCGGACTTGGTCAACGCGGAGCGTTGTGAGCACTGACGGTGGCAGCCAGACTCCACCGACATGGTGCTTTCCACTTATCGTAATCTTGCGGTCGGTCTGAGGTGGCAGACCAGAGCTTCCGTACATCGTGGACACCTCGTTGGTCCTAATCCAGTGGGATCCCCGGTCGACCACGCTCAGGACTTGGCTGGCGGGAAAGGTGAAGACGGGGCTGTTCGGCACCATATGGCCTACATAACCGTCATACTGGAA
>JANLFS010000056.1:2295-7531 GCA_024655925.1 Bacillota bacterium
TTGCTGGACCGTCTTGAGCCAGGCTGGAGGCGTTGCATTGGACCATGGGAAAGACACATCACGTATGCTGACCAATTGGACATGGGTGAGCATTCCCGTGGTCCCTGGTTTGAGATCTCCGGTGACTGCTCCTTGAGGCCGCACAGCTGACGTACCACCGCAGTATAGCAGGACTCCTGTTTCGAGATCGTATACCTGTGTATATGATGATTCTTCTTGTTGAGAATGGAATCGAATGGAGTTGTATGTCTTCTGGCCGAGGGTATAGGGCATCCTCACAACGCGCAATGGTGGTTGGTAAGACTCCGGTATGCGCGCCAGGTACTGGGGGTTGGCCCAGATCTCATCCACGACACCAGGCAGGCCGATGATAGAGGACCTGTCGGATACTGACAACATTGGCTGCCGGCCATACAGAGTGAGAATGCTGAATAGGCGTGTGCGAAGGACTACTCTGCCCGGCTCGAGAGACTCCACGTCTACCTGAAGATACGCCTGGCCCCCTCCACCCGGGCCTGTGACGTCCTCTTTTCGATAGCGGTTACCATACTGATCCACAAATGCGCCATCTTGATCACGGTAGTAGAGCTCCCTGTCTTCAGGGACCCGTGCCGAAGCCACGTAGTATGTGAGGCGCTTGCCCACGGATACCCAATTGGGTGCGGGTGTGCGTGCAATGTCAGGGTACAGCGTCTGCACTAGACCTCCCTGTGCAGATACAGGAGCGCATAGTGCCAAGCATATCAGAAAACATGCTGGAGGCAGCCACCGTCTCATCACTATCATCCCCCTGCACATGTTATGCTGGTTGCTCAGAGCATCAGTCTGTTACCAGTATATGCAATAGATGGATGGGAATCAACGGAACTCCGGAGACGGTTACGGACTGAAGACGCACAGCCTAAGTAACGTTCCATGAGATCGTTGGTTTTTGCCATTTAGATGAGAGCGTGGATGGGGTATTGGCATCCCCCGCCGCCCGATGATAGGATACAGACGGTCTTAGAGCAATCATTTTCCTGAGGGGAGGTGGGTTTTGTGATAATCACACGCGCGGCGGCCAGTGTGGCTGCAGCCCAGATGAACCCTACCTGCCTCAGGTTCGGGGGCGTGTAGCTCATAGCAGGCATCCGCGCAGGTACCGTGATGAGCTACTAGGATGTGCCCGGGAAAGCGGGTCTTTTCTATGTCTGCGCCCGAGTTGCATGAGCCGTGGGTAGGATCGCAGGATCGTGTCCACGGCCTTTTCATGTACCGAAGACATCAAACGCCTGCCCGCGCGCGACTGAAGGTGTGTCGGATTCCCACCGATGGCTGGCAGGCCACGGGCTCGCCCGGGCGGAGATATAGGAGGATTCCACAATTGGCTGATTCCAGGATTACGAGACTCGCTGACGGATTAGTGGTCCAGGCTGGAAGCGGAGTATTTGACGTCCCGGCCGACCTCGGAATGATCGTCTGTACGATCAGGGGGCGTTCCCGTCTAGGCCGTGACGCCTCCCGGAGTCTGCGTGGACTGAGTGATCATGCGCTGGTTCCTGTCGTCGGGGACCGGACTCTGGTCACCATCTTCGACCGGGAAACTGGAGTGATCGAGGCGATCTTGCCGAGACACAACCGGTTCAGCCGCAAGGTCGCAGGACGCCGGCACGATGAGCGGATAATCGCAGCCAATATCGACCAGGTCGTCGTGGTGTTTGCCGCGGCCGAGCCCTCTGTCCGGGAGACCGCGCTAACCCGGTATCTGGCTGTGGCGGAACACTCCGGGGTTCCGGCAGTGGTATGCATTAACAAGACCGATCTTGTGCCGCGAGGATCCCTGGAACAGGTTGCCGGAGCTTATGAGAGCCTGGGCTACGCGGTAATTCTCGCCTCGACTCGGACCCAGAAAGGCATAGGCGAGCTCACAGCCCTGTTGATGAACAAGATCTCGGTTGTAGTAGGCCCTTCGGGGGTAGGCAAGTCGTTGCTGCTCAATGCGGTTCAGCCGGGGCTGGGACTTGCCGTGGGTGATGTCAGCAAGTCCACGGGCAAGGGAAAGCATACGACCACTTCTTCCAGGCTCTATCCGTTGGACTCGGGAGGCTTCGTCGCTGACACCGCAGGGATGCGAGAGTTCGGTTTCTGGGATATCCCCGAGGACGAGCTTACGTGGTGTTTTCGGGAAATGGGGCCTTTCCTGGGCAGATGCCGTTTTGCCGACTGCACCCATGTCACGGAGCCTGGGTGCGCAATTCGGGGGGCGGTATCAGAAGGCGCGATCTCAGAGAACCGGTACCGCCACTGTTTCCGACTCCGAGTGGAGGGATAGGCGTGATAGACATCAAGCCCAGCCTTTCGAGGGCGCGAGCATACGTGGGCATGGGGTTCCAGGATGCCGTAGAGCACCGGGCGGACTACCTGTTTCAGAGCATGACTTCTCTCTTCCCGTTGCTTGCGGACGCCCTGGTGTGGGTGGCTTTGTTTCGAGCGACGGCGGGCGGGACGGTAGGAGACTACGACCTTCCGCGTCTCCTCGGTTACGTGGTGGCCGCAAAGATGGCCTTGGCCATAGTCAGAAGCGACGGGGCGGACCTCGGGATCGCGCAGGAGATCCGCGATGGGACTCTATCAGCTCACTTGCTCAGGCCGGTCTCCAGTCTCGCCAGGCGGTTCTGGGTGTTAGCCAGCAAGAAAGCCGCACGCGTGTCATGGACTGTCTTGATCTACTCGGTGGTCTTCGCCCTCTTTCCGATGAGGCTGGGAGTGGCGTTGACAGGATGGCGCATAGGAGCCTTCGCGCTGTCCCTTGTGCTCGGGACGGGGCCTGCGTTTTTCACCGACTACCTGACCGGAACGAGTTCCTTTTTGCTTCTAGAGATCTCAGCAGTGTTCTTCGTCAAGAACTGGGTGGTGGCGTTCCTGGCGGGAGAGATGATCCCGGTCGATCTCCTCCCGGGGTGGCTTGAGGGTGTGGCCCGGGCGCTGCCATTCAGATACCTGGTATACTTCCCGGCGCGCATACTTGTTGGGATGGCTTCCGGAGCAGAAATCTGGGCTGGCCTGATCGCTCAGGGGATATGGGTTCCGGGTCTTTCAGCGGCCGTCGGGATTGCCTGGAACAGGGGCGTGCGCCGGAACGAGGCGGTGGGAAGCTGATGTGGTCACAGATTACGCCCCGCGCCGCGGGGCTGAAGAGGTACATTCGCATACACGTGGCGTTCGTCGAGAACTGCCTCGCCAGGGAGACGGAGTTCAACATCCACTTCTTCACGCTTGTGTCCGCCGACGCGTTTATCATTCTTACATGGCTTGCGCTGTTCTCCGTCATCTACTCCAGGGTGGACGCAATCGGGGGATGGACCCGGGAGGAGACCATGTTTTTCTTGGGCACATTTGCCCTCGTAGATTGCCTCAACATGATAGTGTTCATGCATAACACCCTGAGATTGCCGGAGTACGTGAGAACGGGAGGACTGGACACGATCCTGACTCGCCCGATGGACTCCCAGGTATACGTGATGACAAGATACCTGCACTTCGGTCACATCAGCGAGGCGGTCGCGGGCTTGCCCTTTTGGCCTACTCGTGGCGGGCCCTCGGGCTCACAGTATCGATCCTGCAATTGGCACTCTTCATTCTGATGGGGCTGAACGGAGCCGTGATCATGGGGCTCTTGTTCTTCATCATGGCCGAGCCTTGCCTTTGGATGATCCGGACGGAAGGGTTCATGAGGCTTGAAGAGATGTTCCACTTGGCCACGAGGCCGGACGGGATCTACGGAAGGACGGTCCGGCTCATCCTGACCGCGATCCCCTTGACCGTGACTGCGAGTTTTCCAGCTAGGCTCATGGTCAAGACGATATCCCTGTGGGAGATCGGGTGGTCGTTTGCATCCGTGATCATCCTGGCGGCCGTCAGTAGGAAGCTGTGGATCTACGGACTTAGAAGATACGAGAGCGCGAGCAGCTGAGTCACTCTGCGGATGGAGGAGTCAAAGTGGGAAGCAGTGTTATAGAAGTCGAGGCCCTGCGCCGTGTGTTCCGAAGGCACGAGCACAGGTTTGGGCTTGCGGGGGCGGTGGAAAGCCTCGTAAACCGCAGGCACATAGATAAAGTGGCGGTCGGGGGGATTTCGTTTTCGGTGTCGGAAGGAGAGATGGTTGGGTTTCTCGGCCCGAACGGGGCTGGGAAGACTACAACCCTGAAGATGTTGTCCGGCCTGATTCACCCGACATCCGGGGACGCAAGGGTCCTGGGGTTCTCCCCGTGGGAGAGGCGTTCAGCGTTCCTCAAGCAAATATCGTTGGTAATGGGACAGAAGAATCAGCTCTGGTGGGACCTGCCCGCCATGGAGTCATTCGAGCTGAACGCCGAGATCTACGACATTCCCCGTAAGGCCTTCAGCAAGACTCTGTCGGAGCTTACTTCGTTGCTCGGCGTGGAAGGTCTGCCGAACGTGCAGGTCAGAAGGCTCTCGTTGGGAGAGCGGATGAAAATGGAATTGATCGGGGCTCTCCTGCATCGCCCGAAGATCCTGTTTCTCGATGAGCCCACAATCGGGCTGGATGTCGTGGAGCAGAAGCGATTCCACGAGTTCATACGCGAGTACAACCGGACTTACGGGACGACGGTCATCCTTACAAGCCACTACATGGGAGATGTTCACGCACTCTGCGAGCGGCGTGTTGTCATCAGGGACGGCAAGCTGATCTACGACGGGAGGACTGATAGCATCTCCTCAGAACTGGCTGGTTACCGTCTTCTCCGGGCCACCTTCTCTCAACAGGTCGACACCTGTGCTTTGGATCGCCTCGGCGAGGTTGTGAGCAACGGGGGATACACAGCAACCCTGAGGATCCCAGTGAGCGATGTAACTCGCGTGTCCACCACCATGCTTGCGAGCCTTCCGGTGCAGGATTTCACTATGGAAGAAGTCCCGCTTGAAGAGATCATGAGTGAGGTGTTCGTCAAGGGTACGGGAGTCCCCAGTCACCCGGCCAACTCATAGCAGGGAGAATTCTCCCGTATATCGAAACACGCAGGGTATCGAAGAAGGAGTGGATGACTATGTCTCACATACCCGTCTCAACCAGGGAATGGACTGCCCCGGGTGGTGCGCCAGACCTCGTTCTCTACAACGGCAAGGTGATTACCGTGGACTCGGAGTTCACCCTGGCGGAGGCGGTCGCGGTTCGCGGGGAGCGGATAGTGGCGGTGGGATCGGACTCGAGCGTGCTCGCGCTCGCCGGTCCCAA
>JANLFS010000056.1:7541-22155 GCA_024655925.1 Bacillota bacterium
TGTTGGGACCGGCGAGCGCGAGCACGCTCGAGTCCGATCCCAACACCGAGATAATCGACCTTGCGGGGCATTCGGTAGTGCCCGGGCTTTCCGAGACTCACTCCCATATTGTCTGGGCGGCGGAAAGCGAATACCACGGGGAAGTGTTCATCCCCAAGTCAGTCAGGGAGCTCTTGGACTACACTTCGGAGCGCGTTAGGGCTCTCAAGAGAGGCGAATGGGTTTACTTCCGGAACACCTATCCCACCCGCCTTGAAGAGTACCGCTACCCGACCCTGGAGGAACTCGACGCGGTCGCACCGGAAAACCCCGTCTTCATCGATGGCGCCTATGCCGGGCAGGCCAACTCATGTGCGCTCGCAGTCGCCGGGATCGACGAGAACACACCCCAGCCCCCAGTCGGAGAGATCGTCCAGGATCCAGTCACTCGCAAGCCGACAGGCCTGTTCCTGAGGTCCCAGTCCCTCATTGCGAGGCACTTCCCAGGGTTTCCCCAGGTGTCCGAGGAGGAACGACTCCAGGCAATCACCGAGGTCGCCCGCCGCTACAACCAGCTTGGCATCACATCCGTAATCGAGGGTTGGACCACGCCCACTACCATCGCTGCGTTCAATGAGCTCTACCGCAGGGGAGCGCTGACCCTCAGGATGACGTATACCGTCTTCCCCGACGCCGCTCAGCCGCGCGAGAGAATCGAGGAACACGTCGAAGAGATGTTCTCCCTGGTCGAGACGCCCTGCGCGTGGGGCAAGATTCGGTTCCTCAAGAGCACAGTGGACGGAGGCATCCTCACAGGAACCGCCCTGATGAGGAAGGCGTACGGCCTGCGAGGAGACCTGCACCAAAAGGTGTTCGGCCACACCGACCCCGGGTTCCGCGGGGTCCAGACCTACGATGTAGATTCGTACGTGCGCGCGGGAGAAGTCGCCTACGACCTGAACCTTCAGATGACTGCGCACTGTGTCGGAGACGCCGCCCTCGACATTCTCTTCGAGGCCTACAGGCGCATAGATGAATCCCGTCCGATCACCGGAAGGCGGTTCAGCGCGATCCACGGGGACTTCACGGACCGCGCAACCCTCGAGTTCATGGCGGAGAAGGGGATCTTGAATCTGGGGCAGATGGCCTGGTTCTACAAAGACGGTGCCATCCTGTCGCGCATTCTGACTCCCTGGGCGATCAGGAACTTCTACCCGTTGAGGACCATGGAGGAGCTTGGAGTCGTTTCAGCAGGAGGCAGCGACCACATGGTCAAGTGGGATTCGTTCGAGTCCGTCAACCCATATAACCCCTGGCTGGGCATGTACGCCATGGTTACACGGCAAACTGAGCGCGGCGGTGTCCTTGTGCCCGAGGAGAGGATATCCCGGGAATCCGCGCTTCGGCAGTACACACGCAACGGCGCCTACGCCACGTTCGACGAGGACGCCAAAGGAAGCATTGAAGTGGGCAAGCTTGCAGACCTTGCGGTGGTCAGCGGCGATTACCTGACCTGCCCCGAGGAGGAGATCCGCGGCATCCGCTCCCTGCTTACGATGGTAGGAGGGAAGATCGTTTACTCCGAGGGATTCGCAGTCGGGGAGGGCGGTCGGTCCTAGGAGGTCGCATTGAGAAGGGGTGGGCTAACCATGCGGATCGTGGCCATAGCCGATATCCATCTCGGGCCCGACCGGCACTCCGTCCGGGGCAGCGCGAGCGTCCGGGCCTTGGATGGGTTCGTTCAGGCGGTTGAATCCGAGATCCGACCCGATCTCGTTGTGGATCTGGGTGACCGGGTGGTGGATGTAGACCCAGATGCCGACCGGGAGCGCCAACACCAAATCGCGTCTGTGTTCGCCGGGATCTCCTGCCCAGTTCTTCACGTTATGGGAAACCACGACGCGGTCAATCTCGCCCGGGCTGACAACGAGCAGATCTTCGGGCAACCCATGCGCTGCCACTCCATAGATGTCGGGGGCTTTCATTTCGTTGTCCTCGACACCTGTGATCCTGTGCTCGGCGGAGTGGGAGGCGCAGTCTCCCGCGAGCAACTCCAATGGCTTGATGCTGACCTCTCTGCCGCCTCCGCCGCTTCGGTGTCTTCTGTGATCCTATGTCATCACGCCCTCTGCTACCACGACATCTCCCGAAATGTCCTGTTCAAGGGGATCGAGCCGTGGGCGTTCGCATCGAACAGGGAGGAGATCTGGCAAGTCGTATCCTCCCATCCCGGTGTCGTGCTAGTTCTTCATGGGCATCTCCATTGGACGACTGTCGAACGTGTTGGCGACGTGCCCTGTCTCAGCGCCAACTCACCTGTTGAATCGTGGACCACCGGAGGAGAAGTAAGGGGCGAGTACGCCGTCGTCACCCTCTCGCCGGGTGAGGGTGGCCTTGATGTGGACTTCCAGGTGAGACGGGTTTTCCCGCCCGAATGACTAGGTCAATCCCGCCGGAGAAATTATTCCCTTCCCCAGAAGGAATACCATTTAGTATATCTAATATAACAATAAGGCCGGGCCGTTGGGCTAACCCAGCAGTCGTTGCTGTCTTGCGCTTGGACCCCGGATGCCAGCATGCTTTGAGGAAGGGGCTGCCCATGCAGATCGACAGGGAGATCCCGATACCCCTGTACCAGCAGATCAAGTTCTACTGGAAGGACAAAATCGACCGTGGGGTTCTGAAGCCAGGCGACCGGATTCCCACGGAGAAGGAACTGTGCGAACTCCATGCGGTCAGCCAGATCACCGTGAAGCAGGCCGTCAAAGCGCTCGTCGGGGAGGGCCTGGTCGTCCGGCGGCCGCGCACCGGGACCTTCGTTGCCCACCCCAAGTTCAAACAGCAACTCTTGCGGTTGACCAGCTTCTCGGAGGACATGCGGCAGCGCGGGCTCAAGGCCGGCGCTCGAGTGATCGAGGCAGAGGAGGAGCCCGCAGATTCTCAGATCGCGGAGGCACTCAAAGTGGCCGAAGGTGAGCCCATTGTCCGGATAGAGCGCGTGAGGCTCGCCGAAGGCGAGCCGATGGCCATTGAGGTATTCCGCATGCCTTCAGTACTCTGCCCGGGGCTGCTCTCTGAGGATCTCAATGGCAGATCCCTCTACCAGCTGCTCGCCGAGAAGTACGGCCTGTCCCTGGAAGAGGCGGAACAGAGCATCGAAGCTTCCCTCGCTGATGCGAGAGAGGCACGCCTGCTTGGAATCAAGAGAGGCGCACCTGTTCTCAGAGTCGAGAGGATCACCCGCGACAGGGCTGGAAGGCCCTCCGAGCTTACGCGATCAGTGTACCGTGGCGACAAGTACCGGCTCCATGTGGCCATGCGCCGCAATCCGTAGGGTGCTGGGGGGTGGGCAAGCTGTCCAGGCCTGTCAGACCGCTTCTGAACCTTCGAACCCGCGAGATCCTGACTGCAGGGGGATTCCTTCTGCCCAACGTTGGAGTGTGGGCGCTCACGCACGTCTTTGCGGTTGGGATGGCACTCTGGCTCAGCTTCAACGATTGGGATCTGTTCTCGCCACCGAAGTTCATCGGGCTTGCGAACTATGTCAGGCTCTTTACTGATGATCGGAACTTCCGCAGGGCTGCGTTCAACACCCTGTACTACGTGATTGGGATAGTGCCGCTCAGCACTGCCCTGTCCTTGGCACTCGCGATCGCCATGAACCAGGAACTCAGGGCGATCAGGTTCTTCCGTACAGCATTCTACCTTCCGGTCGTCACGTCCACGGTGGCCATATCTGTAGTGTGGATCTGGCTTTTCAACCCCGATCGTGGCCTTTTCAACTACTTCCTGGGGCTTCTCGGGGTCACTAACACCCCTGGGTGGATCTACGACATGGCCTGGTCCAAGCCGGCGATAATCATCCAAAACATCTGGCACTACGTCGGCTACTACATGGTGCTGTTCCTGGGGGGTCTGCAAGGCATCCCGGCTCACTTGTACGAGGCCGCGGAAGTGGATGGGGCGACCCGGTGGCAGCAGTTCTGGAAGATCACACTTCCGCTCCTTTCACCCACGACTTTCTTAGTGATTGTGCTCAGGGTCATAAGCACATTCCAGATATTCGAGGAAGTCTACGTCATGACTGAAGGCGGGCCGTGGGGGTCCAGCCAGTCGGTGGTCTACTTCATCTACAAGAACGCCTTTGAGTTTTTCAGGATGGGGTATGCATCCGCCATGGCCATCACACTATTCGCGGTGATCTTCGTCTGCACCCTGCTCCAGTTCAAGCTTCAGCGGGAATGGGTCCACTACGAGTGACGGGAGGGAACCCGGCGATGATGAGCCAAAGCGTCGAGGCCCGCAGGCGAAAGCTCCGCCGCGCAAGAGCGAAGAGGATTGGGATCGTCGTTGCCTACGTTCTTTTGACGGCTGGGTCGATCATGATGATCATACCGTTCGCCTGGACCATATCATCATCTCTCAAGCACCCAGACAAGCTTCTCACGTTCCCGCCCGAATGGATACCGAAGCCAGTCTGGTGGCAGAACTACCCAGACGCCGTCCGCGCGGTTCCTCTTTTCAGGTTCTGGCTGAACTCGTTCTTCCTGTCCACCACCCTGATGTTGACGCAGGTGGCGACGGCCGTGCTCGCCGCCTACGCCTTCGCCCGGATGAGGTTTCCAGGCCGGGATACTCTCTTTCTCCTGTATATAGGCACAATGATGGTTCCAAGCCAGGTGACCTTGATCCCGCGGTTCCTGATAGTCCGCTACCTCGGCCTGATCGACTCGTATGGCGGCGTGATGCTGCCCATGTTCATCTATGTTCTCGGCACTTTCATCATGAGGCAGTACTTCTTGACGCTCCCGTACGAACTTGAGGACGCGGCGCGCATAGACGGTTGCGGGCGGCTTCGGAGCCTCTGGCACATCATCCTGCCGCTTGCGAAGCCGGCCCTGTCCACGGTGGCGATCTTCTCGTTCAAGAACACTTGGAACGAGTTCCTCTGGCCGCTGATTGTCCTGAACACGTATGAGAAATACCCGATCCAGGTTGGACTCGCTTTCTTCCGTAGCCAGGTGAAGACCGAATGGGAACTCCTTCTTGCCGGAACGGTGATAGCTATGGCCCCTCTCGTGGTGCTGTTCCTGTTCGGCCAGCGCTACTTCATCAAGGGCATATCTCTGACCGGCATGGGTGGAAGATGAGGCAGACCGTTCTTTCGAGGAGGTGGTCCGCCCGGGTTGTGGGTAAGGCGTCTATGCTCCCTTGGCGAGTCCAGAACGAACGAGGAGGAGAACGACAGTGAAAAGGATCCTTGCAGCGCTTGCCCTGGCAGTCATCCTGGCGGTGGGATCAGGCATTGGAACATCTGCGAAGACCAAGATCTCCGTGATCTTCTGGTGGGATGTGAACGACCCGGCTCTCGTGGAGATGAAGACCCAGTTCAGTGCGAAGTACCCCGACATCGAGGTCGCCTACACGAATGTCCCGTCTTCCCAGTACTATGACAAGCTCCTTACTATCATCGCCGGCGGAAGCCCGCCCGACGTAGCGATGCTCGGCATGGACAAACTCGCCACCTTTGCCAGCAAAGGGGCGCTTGTTGACCTCACTCCTTATGTGACAACCCAGTTCCCCATAGATGACCTGTTCGAGACGATCAAGCCTTCTCTCATGTACCGGGGCAAGTACTACGCGCTTCCGCGAGATGTTACCACCAACGTTGTGTACTACAACCGCAAGATCTTCCGCGAGCACGGAGTACCGTACCCCAAACCCGGCTGGACCTGGGACGACTTCCTGGAGACCGCGAAGAAAGTCACCCACATTGGGCCGGACGGCAAAGCGGAGCACTTCGGGTTCAACTACGATGCGTTTGCAGACGGGTTCATCCACTGGATCTGGCAGAACAATGGCAACTTCCTCAACGCCGACTTCACGAAGTCCACTCTGAACACGAAGGAGGCCATCGAGGCACTGCAATTCCTGGTCGACCTCAGGCTCAAGCATCGGGTGTGTCCCACGATCCCAGAGGCGCAGTCCATGGGCAAGGAGGAGGATCTCTTCAGGACCGGCCGGATTGCGATGTATATCGGCGGCGTATCCAGGACCCACAAGTTCGCGCAGGTAGCCGATTTGGACTGGGACGTCGCCCCCAACCCTGTCGGGAAACGGGCGGCGAGCCGGGTCTGGACCAACCTGTGGGTGATGCCTCGCGGCACGAAGAACCAGGAGGCCGCGTGGAAGTTTATCTCCTTCGTGGCTGGCCCGGAGGGGCAGAGGATAGCGTCCAAGATGAACATGGGCATTCCGGCGCTGAACTCCATCGCGCGGGAGGACCACTTCCTCAACCAGCCGCCGGACCACAGAGTGTACTTCCTCGACGCTTTCCGTGACGGCATCGTCTTCCCGGTGTTTCCTGAAGGCAAGGAATACTGGGACATGGTTCAGACTGAGCTTGAGCCGGTGTGGCTCGGGAAACGCTCCGTAGCTGAGGCGGCAGCAGCCATAGACAGGATCGCGAATACTACACTGTTCAAGTAGATCACCGGAGCTATACAAGGGGCGCGGTCGTACGGGCCGCGCCCTTGTGGAAACCTGGAGGCGGTAACGTGCTGGCCAGTATAGAGAACGGGCGGTTGAGGGTCAGCGTGGACCGGCGGACTGGGGCTCTCGCGGAGTTGACTTGCGTTTCCACAGGCGACAACGTTGCCAAGCGCGCACCGGCCCTGCGCCCCTTTGGTCCGCTCGCCCTTGTCTGCCTCGACGCGCGTGGGAACCGGGTGCACCTCGTCCCTGGGAACCCTGTCAGCGTGGAAGCAGAACCGGGCAGTGGGGAGCATACCCTCACAGTGACTCATGAATCGTTCAATGCCCGCGGCGGGGGCCGGGATGCCCACATTCGATGCAAGTGGCGCATCTCCATCCAATCAGGTGTCGACGCGTCCACCTCCATCTGGACTCTTCAGCTTGACAACCTGACGACCGATCTAAGTGTCGTAGAGGTGCTCTTTCCTTACCTGCAGGGCCTCATGCTCGGTGAGGAGCACTCGGACGACGTGCTTATCTTCCCTCACCACGCAGGGGAGAAGATCGTGAATCCCGCGGAGACCTTGACTTCTGAGAGATACTCGCGTTTCTGGAGGACCAGCACTATTCTGGAGCCCGAAGGCTACTACTCGCGGGAGATCAACTACTGTGGCCTTGCCTCCATGATGTGGCTGGACTACTACGACCCGAGCGGTGGGCTCTACATGGCCTCCTATGACCCGGACTATATCCTCACCGGCATCAGAAGCGAGACCGGAGGCCCCGAGGACCCCTGGTGCGGGTTTGGGTTCCGCAAGTACCTGCCGGTGAGGCCAGGTGAAACATGGCGATCCTCTCCCTACGCTGCTGCAATCCACCCGGGTGACTGGCATTGGGGGGCTGAACGCTACCGTACGTGGGCTCTGGGTCCTGGGGGCATGAGCTTGCCTCATGTACCTGCGGACCTTCTTGAGCAGGCCGCTCTCTGTCCGCGATATGACTTCCGGAACTCCGGTGTGGTCAGGCACCGGTTTTCCGAGATACCCGAGATGTATGAGAGGGCCAGGCGGGAGGGTATCACCCACTTCTTCATATCCGGCTGGAACCGGCAGGGCTTCGACACCGACTACCCGGAATATGTCCCCGACATGGAGCTCGGCAGCTCGTGGGAGTTGGCAGAGGGCTGCCGATACATCCGCGAGCACGGGGGAATGACCACCTTCTACATAAACGTTCGCCTGTTCGATCTCGAGTCCGATTACTTCCCGACCCTGGGGCGTAAGTGGGCGCTCAAAGATTCAAGCGGAGAAATGACTCGAGAGACCTACGGCCCGCGCACGTTCGCTGTACTCTGCCCGGGGTGCCAGGACTGGCGGCAGTGGGCGGTGGACACGGCGTCTTGGATGGTGAAAGCCTTCGGGGCGCGCGGAATCTACCTGGATCAGCTAGGTTCGGCAACGCCCCTGCCATGTTACGACCAGACACACAGGCACGAGGAAGAGCAGCATCATCACGGCCTGTACAACCACGGGTACCTCGAGATGATCCGGGCGATCCTGGCTCGATGCCGCGGCGTCGACCCGCAGCCTTTCCTTATGATCGAAAACTGTGGGGACATCTACAGCCAGTATCTTTACGCTAACCTGACCTGGAATGGTGACCCTTACGACGAGTTCTTCAATGTGTACAAGTATACGTTCCCCGAGTTCCTGCAGGTGAACATGGTCAATCCCAGAAGAGTCCCGAACAAGACCTTGCGGAACGCCTGGTTCTTTCGGGACATCGCCCGTGCCTTTGTGCTCGGGTCCATCTTCTGGGTGGAGCTCGGCGACAGGTTCGGCCCCGACGATGGAGACCTCCTGGATTTCGCCAGGGAGGCCTTGCGCCTTCGCATCGATGCGGCGCCACTGATCGCGCAGGGCACTTTTGTGGACGACAGGGGCCTCAGACTCCCTGGGCCCGAACGGGTAACAGGCGATCCTCCCTGGAGAGACCTCCAGGTGATATCCGCGAGCAGATGGACGCTTCCGGACGGAGCGTTGCTCATACTGATGTCGAACCCATCGCGCCGGGATGGGGAGTCGGTACTCATCGAAGCTGCGGCACTTCCCCGGTGCGAGAGAGTGGAAGTCAGCCTGCATGAGCTCGGCGGCTCCGTCTGTGAGACCTCTGTCGCTCCTGGGAGCCACGGGGACGTGGCCATCACCGTTCCGCGCTCGGAGCTCTCGTTTGCACTACTCATGCCCATTGACAGAGCTGCAACGGGAGGAGGGAGTGCCGGATGAGGACTTGCCGCGGGAAGATTCCCCGTGTAGACCTGCATGTCCACTCGAGTGCTTCCGACGGAGGAGGCTCAGTCTCCGATATCCTCGACCGGGCAAGGGAGAAGGGGCTCTGGGCCGTTGCAGTCACGGACCACTTGGACCCATATCACGAAGACCTTCAACAGGTCACTCTGGAAGCGCTGAAAGCTGCGCTTTGCACTCCGCGCCGGGTTGAGCCGGGGGCGGACGACACGATACTTCTGGTCGGGATAGAGCGGGGCCCTCATCGGCTGGACGACGCCGTCCTTCCTCCAGAGCTCGGCATCAGGTTGGATGTAATCATCGCGAGCGCCCACTACCTGACGTCTCCCCTTCCGAATTGGCCGGGAGCGGTGTGGAACCCGGAATACTGGGCGGCATACAAGGACGAAGTCCTGCGGCTCGCCACAGGCAACGGAGTAGACGTGATCGGGCACATGTCGGGATACCTGCCGATCCCTCCGGCACTCTCGGCCCAGACTAGCTTCGAAGAGAGGCGTGCGCTCGAACGGGAGATCGCGGACAGGTTCTTCGAGCGGGCATGGTACGAGCAGGTCTTCCGGTGTGCGGCACAGAATGGGGTTGCGGTTGAGCTTCACTGTGCAACACACACTCCTGCGCCGGACATGGTCAAGCTGGGCCTGAACATCGGGGTCAAGTTCTCCATCGGGAGCGATGCTCACTCCGTTGATAAGGTCGGGGAGATCGACTGGGCAGTCGACTTGCTGGAATCACTCGGCGCCGGAGCGGACTCCGTGTTCCAGCCCAGGCGTATCCGTTCCTGGTGTTGAGAGCCACGGGGATGTTCGGGAGGGGTTCGGTTTGTTCGAGTACTTCGATGTCATAAGGTCCATACTGAACGAGGTCGAGGCATCGGAAGGCCCTGCTCTGGACAGGGCGGCTAGGGAGATCGCGGATCGGATAGCCTCCGGCAAAGTGCTGCACTTTTTCGCGGCGGGCCATTCGTACATGCTCGGGGAAGAGCTATTCTACCGCGCGGGAGGACTCGCTCCGGTTAATGTCCTGTTTGACCCGGCGTTGATGCCCCATAACGGAGCTACCAAGAGTTCCAGACTTGAGCGACTGCACGGATACTCGGACGTGATCCTGGACGACGCCGGACTGGGGAAAGGCGACGTCATGATAGTGGCGTCCACCTCCGGGGTGAACCCGGTTCCGGTCGAAATGGCCCAGGGAGCCAGAGCTCGCGGTGTGTTCGTCATCGGACTCACATCCGTCGCCGGTTCTCGGGCGACTCCACTGCGTGGTCCGGGAGGCCAGCGTCTCTGCGATGTTGCAGATGTCGTTCTGGACACACACGTTCCATGTGGGGACGCTGCGGTGGAAGTCCCCGGCCTCGATCAGAGGATCGCCCCAGTCTCCACCGTGATCGGCGCATCAATCCTCAATGAGGTAGTGGTCAGGGTCGTGCGAAACCTTCTGGATCGGGGAATCGCTCCTCCCGTGTTCCGAAGTTCCAACCTCCCTGGAGGGGCAGAACACAACACGGAGCTGATCGACACTTATCGAGCAAGAATCAGGAGGTTCTAGACGGATGGGCACCGGACTCGTTGCCGCGATCGATGGGGGAGGAACCAAGACCCTATTCGTGATCGCCCGCATCGACGGAGCGGTGCTTGGGGTGGGACATGGGGGCGCGCTCAACACGGTGTTTGTACCCACGGAAGTAGCAAGGGCTTCGGTGCGCAAGGCAGCGGCGGAGGCTTGCCGCGTCGCCGGGTTCGGAGAGCATATACCTGTGCAGGTGGATGCCCTGTACGTTGGCGCCCCAGGGTTCTCCTCTGATCTTGCTCTCACATCCCTCGATGGGTTAGTCCAGGCCGCCAAGCTCACCGTGGCAGCAGACACCCTGAGTGCCTTCGTCGGGGCACTGGTCGAACCGTTCGGAGTCGTGGCCCTGGCGGGCACGGGCTCCTTCGCGACAGGCTTCAACCGGGCGGGGGAGTGTCTGACCCTTGGGGGATGGGGCGCTCTTCTCGGCGACGAGGGGAGTGCGTACGACATAGGGCTCTCCGCACTGCGGGCTGTGGTACGAGCCTCCGAAGGAAGGGCAGCCCCGACTGTCCTGACTGACATGATCCTGGGGGAATGGAGGCTTGCGCGGGTGCGGGATCTCGTCGGGACGGTCTACAAAGCCGGACCCTCCCGCGAACGCATAGCCGGAGCTGCGAAGATTGTCTCCCGGGCGGCGGAGGTCGGCGACGGGGTGGCCAAAGGGATCCTGAAACGTGCGGGAGAGGATCTGGGGGCTCTTGCCGTCCACGTTCTGAGCAGACTGGATCTGACGGGGCAGCAAGCTCCGGTCGCCCTGACGGGGGGTGTTTCCAGGGCGGGGGCGGATCTCCACGACGCCTTCGCAAATACGGTCCAAGAGGCAGACCCGGGTTGTAGGATCGTAAAGCCTCGGTTTTCCCCCGCCCACGGCGCGCTTCTTTTGGCCTTGAGAAGTGCCGGAGTGCGGACTGAACCTGCTATCCTTGAGAGGCTGGATGAGACATCCGCCGGATTCGACTGGAGGAGGAACGGCGACAATGCTGGGTGAGAAGTACCTTGAGGCAGTGCGGGAAGTGCTGAGCCGGATCGGCGAGACCCAGAAGCAGAGTCTGGCAAGAGCGGCGGAGTTGGCCGCGGAGGCCATAGCCAAGGGCGGGGCCATCCACCTTCTCGACACTGGCCATCTCCTCATGCACGAGATGTTTGGGCGTGTGGGTGGGCTGATGCTGCTGAGGCCTGTGCAGCTAACCCTGGAGGTAGAAAACCCTGGGCCCAAGAGGCGCGGGAGGTCAAAGCCGAAAGTGTACCTGGACGAGATCCCGGGCCTGCCCCAGTTCGTCCTGGATCGCAGTGAGATCTACCCCGGGGATGTCCTCATAATCGGCTCCGTGTCAGGAAAGAACGTGCTCCCGGTCGGCGTGGCCTTGCTCGCGAGGGAGCAGGGGGTGAAAGTCATCGCCCTGACCTCCGTCGAGTACTCTCGGTTTCTGGAGCCCAGGCATCCATCGGGGAAGAGGCTCTTCGAGGTGGCCGATGTGGTCCTCGACAACTGCGGGGTTGTGGGCGATGCCACACTCGAGGTTCCCGGAATGGAAGCGAAGATCTGTCCTACATCCGGCATCGCCGCCGCTTGCCTCATGTGGATGCTCGAGGCCGAGATCGTAGAAGCACTGCTCGCCCGAGGGATGAAGCCCCACGTCTACCTGAGCAACCACATGCCAGGAGCGGGCGAGTTCAACCGCCGGGCACTTGAGGAATACGAATCACAAGGATACTGATGCACTGCTCATTTGATGAGCCTGAGAAGCATGCCGAAGAAGAGCGACAGCCCCGACACCACCATGCTCACAACGATCATGGAGCCAAAAGGTGCGAAGACGTTCGGAGTCATGAAGTCCCCGGGCAGCTTACCGAACCAGCCGAAAAGCCCGGGAAACTTGACCATCACAAGCCCGGCAACAAACATCATGCCGCCGAGCTGGAATAATGTCTCTCCGATCCTCTGGATCATCAGGTCCACCCCCTGTTGAGAGTCACAGTATGCCTGAAGGCCGGTGATCAGGACCCGGACCTTCAGATGTGCGTCTTGACTTCCGTACCCGAAGCCGGAGGCTTTCCTTCCCGGCCTTTCTTGTATATGGGAAGATAGACCTCTTTGTCACGGACGGGACACCCTGTGGGCATTCCGTCCCGCATCATCACCGTGCACGAACTGCATGTTGTGCACGACTTACGCAGCTCCATCCGCCCTTCGCGCATGAGATCCCGGGCGAAGTCGGGGTATGCGAAGCTCATCCGTCCGAACCCAATGACATCAGCGCCCCCGCGGGACAGCACTCCGGACGCCACGAAAGGGGCAAGATGCCTCAACCACGAGTATCCCGTTCCGACCACTGTGACCTCTGGCACCGCCCGCTTGATTTCCTCGGTGAGCCGGAGCATGACTGCTATGCGCTCGAGAGGGTGCTCTGGGGGCACATAAGGCCCTGTATCGAAGGGCCGGCTGATGTGTGGGTTGTAGTAAGGGTTCCCGAAAGTCACGTTTATCAGGCTGACCCCTGTGTCCCGCAGGATCCTGGCCAGGCGGATCGGCTCGGAGAGGTCGGGGTCCGGATGGCCCGGACGGGTGTCTGATGTGCCCCAGCCGTACGGGTGGGGCAGGGCATCATACACGTTCATCCTGGTCGCCACCATCATATCATGTCCAACTGCCCGCACGATGGCCTCAGCTGTCTCGCGGACCAGGCGCGTGCGGCAGTCGAAATCCCCGCCGTACCTGCCGGTCCGAGTTCTTGCGGACAGGAGTTCCGAGATCAAGTACCTGTGGCACGATTTGATGTCGACTCCTGCGAACCCTGCGTCCCGGGCGATCTCTGCCGCGCGGACGTACACAGGGACCAGGGCCTCGATGTAAGCGTCGGTGCATGGTGCGTCAGTCTCATCGATCCCGAGGGGGGGATCGAGATAGGGGTTGTGCACGGCAAATATGGGCTTCGGCTTGGAGTAGCGCCCGGAATGCGTGAGCTGGATCAGGCAGAGCGGGGTATGGTCGTGCCCGAACTCCTCCTCTGCAGCGGCCACAGTCTTGGCAACCAGCAGTTTCATCTCGGGGAGGTTCTCTTTGACCATCAGGAGTTGCCTTGGGTTGGCTCGGGCTTCGTTCAGTATGGCCGCCGCCTCGAACCATATCAAACCCGCGCCGCCCTGCGCGAACCTGAGACAGCGCCTGGTCGTGAGTTCGCCCGGCTTGCCCTCGGAAGTCCCGTCGCACCCCTCCATCGGATGAATGGCGAGGCGGTTAGGAGCCACGGACCGGCCTATATGCGCCGGCGTGAGCAAGAGGCCTACGTCGTCTGCAAGTGGAATGTCCTTCTCGAGACCGAGCCTGGCGATGTCCCTGGCAAGGTCCTCCGGGCTCGAGTAGGAGAAGCGCCTGTGGGCCGACATGGGTGTCACCTCACGTTGAACTGCGACTACTTGCTGCTGCAGGTTCTGGACATATCGAACCCCATTGAGGCAGACAACTCCCGGCCGGCCCTTATCAGGCTTGGAAGGATCTCCCGCACCTTCTCTCGGGACATCCTCACCGTGGGGCCGGAGATGCTGACCGCGGCTACAGGGCGACCTGTGTGGTCCATGATGGGCACGGCGATGCAGCGGATTCCTTCTTCGTGCTCCTCGTCATCGGATGCATAACCAAGTGCCTGGACCGTTGCGAGATGGGCGATGTAGTCGTCGGGGTTGACTATGGTGTTTGCAGTGTGTTGCTTCATCCCGCGTTTCGCTAGCCATTCCCTGACCGTGGCCTCAGGGAGATAGGCACACATGGCCTTGCCCAGAGCGGTACAGTGAATGGGAGCGCTTGCCCCGACTCGGGATCTCATCGTGAGAACTTGAGAGGACTCCACCTTGTCAATATACACCGCATGTCCGTCATCAAGTATGCCGAGGTGGACTGCTTCCCCTGAAGCTTCCATCAACTCCTCGAGGTATGGACGGGCTTGTTGCCTGACATCGATCTGACTCAGGCAGATCGACCCGAGAGCGGCTATCCGAAGGCCCAGGGAGTACCTGCCAGTCGCATGATTCTGCCTCAGAAACCCACGTGAGGCTAGCGTGGACATGAGCCTCGATACCGTGCTCTTATGCAGATTGAGGCCGGCACTGACCTCAGTAACCCCGGTCTCTTTATACGACGCCCCGACAAACTCCAGGATAGCGAGCGCCCGGAGTACGCTGGCCACTGAATGTTTGGACAGGTTGGTCTCCTCAACGTCTTCCTTCCTAACCACCAGACTACGCGGCGTCGGGAGCCCCCGCCTTCAGGCGTGGGGAGGCGACGC
>JANLFS010000057.1:0-853 GCA_024655925.1 Bacillota bacterium
TGGCATTGGCATGGGCAATCCCTCCCTTCAGCTGGCAGCCATTATACCAGCTAGATAGGCCCATGTGAGCAGGGAACTGTTCACTGCCGGGTTGCTTACCTAATAGGCGATGCTCTGAGCCTCCGGATCGGGTCCTTCCTGGCGTTTCCGCATCGCAGCGAACACTCTCGGGAAATATCTGTACGCCCACGCAAACTCGGTGACGATCCGTCTCAGATGCGAACTGCCCGTTTCCCCAATGCCGCCCCGCTTGACGGATTCTCCGCTCGAACGCTCGCTTGGCGTCAACCCAGCGTAGCCCTTCAGCTGTGCGGGCAAGCGGTCTCCTCAAAAACCAGCACGTACTCTTGGACCACCGCGTTTAGCGCAGGCAGGCCGAACTTGACTGTACGCAGCCAGGCAGCGTACTTGCTCCCAAAGCGCTTCGTGCCTTTCGGTTCAACCACTCCATCGCGCAGAAGAAGGAGTGTCCTGTATGGCTCGATACTTTACGGAGAACATAGGGGGTCGGGTTTTCGAAGTCGTGGCCCAGGATGACACCGGGCTATACAGTGGTGCGGTGTGCAAATTCGATGGCAATGACTCGGAGGTGAGGATGACGCGCCACAGAGGCCCTGAAATGCTATGGATTAAACTCCCTGAATGGCCGCAGCCGCGTGAAGTGTCGACGGCCAGCGTAGAGTAGCTTGAATGCATGCGCCGAGTGGAACGAAACCCCATATTCATGTTGACCCCATCTGAACTCATGGAGATGCCCGGCACAGCGGAGGAGGTCATCCGAGCGGTCCTGGAGCAAGCGGGGCCTGATGGTGCCCGGGTACACGATCACGCGTGGACACTCGGGGATCTTCAC
>JANLFS010000057.1:863-22111 GCA_024655925.1 Bacillota bacterium
CCGCGTGGCTGGGTTGCGGTGAACGAAGCGATCATAAAGTGGAGCAAACGAAGTCTCAACACACGTCCGGACAGTCGCTCCAAATAGCCAAGAGGCCCTCCTCATGGAGCGCCTCAATTCTTCAGCCTCAAAATGTCACATGGTGCCGGAGGCGGGAGTCGAACCCGCACGTCCTTTCGGGACAAAGGATTTTAAGTCCCCTGCGTCTGCCATTCCGCCACTCCGGCACTTAATCTCTGTGAGGTTATTATACCACCCACCGAGCGCCGCGACCAGACGGATCTACCGCCCGATTGCACTAGCCCCAACTAGGGCTTGACGGTTTCTACGGGACATGGTAACTTGTGGCTGTCGCCCACGCCCATCTATGCGCCGGGCTGAAAAGCTCTTGGGAATCTCCAAGAACACCGCGCTCGCTTGGAAACACAAGGTCATGTCCAGGCTGACCGGGGCTTGCGCCGGTTCTATACTCTCCACGAGTTCGGACCGCAGCCCCTCGACAGACGAGTCACCGCCCTGCCCAGCACTCCCCGTCAGGAACGTCACAGTCCAGTGCAGTCCCCCGCTCCGCAAGCCTCTGTACAACCATCTCCCCAATGGGATTCGGATTCCCCGCTAGGTAGTCCGCAACATGCATGTGAAGGCACTTGACGCCCCGTGGGTCCGCGATCCCGCCGACACCGCTCGAGGTGACCGCCTCCAGCATGCCAGCAGGAGCCCCTTCGAGGGTCCGCACGTCTTCTGCGGTCAGAAGCGCCGCCCTGCTCTCCGCGTACCTGGCATTCGCCCGCTCCACGGCCTCCCGCAACGAGGCGTCTTTCTGGAGTCTCTGCCTGATCTCGCCTATCATGCCTTCGCTCTCCAAGCCGGAGACCGCGCACGTCACCCTCGGGCATGTTAGCCAGAATACCGTGGGGAAAGGCCTGACCAATGCCCACCCGCCGCCAGCCTCGTCGGTTTGCCGCCTGGCTTCCTTCACCAGCGGATGCGCTACTACCACTCTTGGAGCACCGCGGGCACACCGGGCTACAATTCCCGCCACATCAGCGAGGGGAACGCGTCCGAGTTGCCGCTCCACCACCTCAAGATCGGACCGGGAGGGGATCTCCATGCGTCTCACCTCCACCGAGCAACACAAAAAAGCACTCCACAGGGAGTGCCTATAACGTTGCGACTGGGCTCATACGAGTCTGGAGAGACGAGTCCCGCGACCGCCGCGCTTGGAGTCCATGTTTCGCTTGAGGTCTTGGTGGCGCTCTTCGCTATCTTTGAGGAATTTGGATAGTTTGTCCTCAAATGACTGCTGGAACACCCGATCCCTGCGGCCGCGCCCAGGTTGGTATCCGGGCAATGCCTGCTTGATAGATAAGCCGATGCGCCCGTTGTCAATGGCAATTACCTTGACCTTGACCTGGTCGTTCTGTTTGAGATAGTCGTTCACATCGTGGACGTAAGCGTCGGCGACCTCCGAGATGTGAACCAGGCCAGTCCTCCCTTCCCCGATATCGACGAAGGCGCCGAACCGGGTAATGCCCGTGACTCGGCCCTCCACGATGGTCCCGACCTCGAGTGACGACATGCTGAGAGAGATCCTCCTGTTCTCATGGTCTGAAACCAAGCCCTATGCGGGCTGTTTACATTATACATGACGGCCGCGGGTAGTGTCAATGATTGGAACAGGGATTACGTCCTTGCCCTGGTAGCTAGTCACCTATTTCCGGAGGTGGACCCGGGCGCCTCCGGACGGGTGTGAACTCTCCCTGATAAGGCTCGGCGACAATGTAGAGGGTCTCGCCGGGTTTCACGAGGCCCAATTGTTCCCGGGCCACCCTCTCGGCATAGGCGTCACTCTTGGCCTCATCCACACGCACTTGCAGTTCCAGAATCCTCTTCTCCCAGGCTGCGGCCTCTTCTTCTACACGTCGGATATCCTGGTTGATCGCGTGCAGTCTCATGAACCCGCTGATGTAGGAGACACCTACGCACACGACAACCATTATGCCGAGCACCGTAAAGAGCCGGTGTGACACCGGCGTTTCCCTCCTCGCCCTGCTCAACGACGGCCTTTGAACTTCGGGAATAGAGCATGTATTATACGCAACTTAGCAAATCCCTTCTGAGCCGACGAGATCGATCTCCTGATGATCCTCCCGCCCGATCGCGTCGCGCGACCAACTCTGTGCGCCGTTCGCGCAACCCCCCGACGAAGGGAGAGGAGTCCCCTCACAACATTGTGCCTCAGGGTTATGCGGTACGCGCCGAGCCCGATTGCGAGCCCGAAGAGGACGAACAGTCTCACTTCTCCTCGGTTGACCTGCATGAGTAGCGAGAAAACGACTGCTGCACAGGCAAGCCAGTACGTCAGGTCACTCAGTCCGGTCCATACCCCTCTAGCACGGGTGCACGTGCGCGCCAACCAGAAGAGGTCGTATATGAAGCCCATCAGTACACCTGCGAGGACCGCCACGCCAAGGACCCGGGCCTGGATATCCAGGGTCTCCATCACCCTGCCCCCGTTTCCTCATCTGTCGTACCTGACGGCAACCCAGGCGAAAAGGAGTCCCGCCAGGGAGACCGTTACCCACGAGAGAACGGCCCTACCCGTCCGTGCGGTCTCCACTAAACGTATGCGAGCTTCGCCTATCTCACCACGAAGCTTGGCCCAGAACTGCACGACGTTTCTCGTGTACCCCTGTGTCTCGGGAAAGGGCGGGATGTTGTATGGAGATCCTGTTCCATTGTACTTAGCCACAGCCGACAACCCCGCGTTGTAGGACGCGAGGGCGACAATTATATCCCCGTCGTGCAAGTCGACCAGGTACCGGAGGTACGAGGTCCCGACCCGCAGGTTGGCGGTGGGGTCGAATATGCACTCGTCGGAGCATGCGGGCGGGGCATGATCCCCCTTGCACCTCGCCTCCGGCATGAACTCGCGCCATGTCGCTGGCATGATCTGCATCAGTCCGCGGGCGCCACGCCAGGAAACAGCATCAACCTGAAACCCGCTCTCCTGGCTGATGACTGCCGCCACAAGGCATGGATCCAGGCCGTTCCTCAAGGCCTCGAAGTTGATGCGCTCCGCGAAGGGCAGATCCCTCACTTCCAACCTGGTACGTGCATAATCGCTGAGGATGCGGAGAGCACGAGCTGACCAGTAGTCCACTGTGGAGGACGCAGCGAACGCCAAACCCGCACAGATGATCAGAAGGACGGTCGCAGACGCGATCCAACGCTTGCCCACTCTCAGAGAAGGTCGAAACAGCGAGATGGCCAGCACAAATGGGCTTGCGAACACCGAGATGAAAGCGGTTATCACTCTCATGCCCGGTGACATAGTGGGCCGCCTGCCCTGCACCCTATTCCGGCGTCTTGGCTCGATTCGTGGCATCCCCTGTCCCCCGGACGCGATATTCCGCAGCCTGTTCAGCCGCCTTGTCCCGTACAATTCGCCGAGCCAGGGCGAAATCCTACCGCTCCGCGATGATTGGAAACTATCTGAGTAGCCTGGCCAGGAATCCTCTTCCCCGTTTCCGGTCGTCCTCAGAGTAGTCCACCGACTCAACCAACCCGTCGATCTCCAGGTTGCCGTCCTCCAGGTTGAGTTGCTTGATGTGGAGGTCATGCCCTCGGACACTCAGGACACCTGCGTTGGTCTCCAGGATGATCTCCTCGTCGTCGAAGCTCTCAACGTTCAACACACCGTCCACAGTCATGGCCTCACGGTCCACCAGTACCATCCTGTGCTGTGGGTTCGCGTGCTTCCGCCTCACCTCTTCCGAGATCTCCGGCCCCTTGACCATCGGCTTCACTCCTTTTGGACAGTTGTCCTAAGGATGTCTATGCCCTCCGGTGCCAGATAATGCATCAGAGACCTCTCGCCTTTGCCTCATTCCATATTGCATCCATCTGGTCGAGTGTCATGTCTTCAAGACGAGTCCCGCGCTCGGCCGCGACTTCCTCTATGAACTGGAACCTGCGGATGAACTTGCTGTTTGTCTGCCGGAGCGCCTCCTCCGGGTCTACCTTGAGAAGCCTCGCCACATTCACAATGGCAAACAACAAGTCACCGAGCTCTTCCCGTATCCTCGCACGGTCGCCGGCCCCGAAGGCTTCCCGGAACTCCTCGACTTCCTCCCACACCTTTAACACGGCGTCCTCTGCCCGCGCCCAGTCGAACCCGACCCTTCCGGCCTTGTCCTGCAGCTTGAACGCTTGCATCAATGCCGGAAGGTATTTTGGGATCCCGGCGAGGATGGATACGTAATCCCCCTCATCGTGCCCGGAGTCCATCTTCTCCTCTTGTTTGATTCTCTCCCAGTTTCTCAGGACCGCCCGGGCATCCTTCGCAACCACATCCCCAAACACATGCGGGTGGCGCCGTTCAAGCTTCTCACTGATCCCCCGGACCACATCGTTGAAGTCGAACTCTCCCCGCTCGGAGGCGATTTGGCAATGGAACACCACCTGGAGCAGAAGATCCCCAAGTTCTTCGCAGACTTTCCCGGGATCCCCAGTGTCTATTGCCTCCACGACCTCGTAGGCCTCTTCCACCAAGTAAGGCTTGAGGGTCTCCGGGGTTTGCTGCCGGTCCCACGGGCATCCTCCCGGGCCCCTGAGCCTCGACATTATGCCGACAATCCTGTCTGCCGGGAATCTGCTCCAGCGCCCCCTATCCCCTTCCTCAGGCACTTGGCTCGCGACTGCAGGAACGTACACGCTGGTAAGGTGGTCGATCCAATCGAGCCTGTCCAGTTCGAAAAGGGGAACTCTCTCCACACGCTCCTTTCCCGGGACTCCCGCCGCTTGCACCACCATGACCCCGTGGTCTTCGGGATAGGCCTCCATCAGTAGGAGTTTCACGTCCGACGCGATCATCTGAGAATAGACTTGTCCTATCAATAGAGGCACGTGCAAGTGGGCGGCAACACGCACGCTGGACCCGGCTTCCCCAGGTGATCCACGCCGCACGCATAGCTCGCCCCCTCTGGCCGGCTCCCGAACTCCAGCCTCATCCTCCCCGGCTACTGCATCGCCCCTTCCCGAAAGGGTGACGCCATTCAGGATCACGAGACCTTCCGCCGGATCGGCCCCTACCGCCGTGCACACGGCATCAATGAAGCTTACGCCGGGAAGGATTGTCAGCTCGACTCCCTCGTGGGCCGCGAGAGCCCGAAGGTCAGCGACGGATTTCTCCCCGACGGACGGGTGCCCGGGAACGGCATAGGCCACTGACCGGCCAAGGGTTGCCTCCTCTACGAGCCGTTCAGCAATTCGACGGTAAACCTCTTCGAAGCTCTCTGACGTCTCGTAGAGGGAGTCCATCGACTCGAACTCCACTCCGGCATCGGTGAGCACACTTACTGAAGGGTGCCTGACTGTCCGCACAAAACAAACGTCCGCTTCTTGCATCGCTTTGAGAACAGCCGGGCTCACCAGATCAGGCGCGCCCGGCCCCAAACCTGCCGCCACTATGGACCCTTTGGTCATCCTCAGTCACGACCTCACAAGACCCAGGCGTTTGAGCCCCCGCGCGAACGGCGGCCCGAGCCTTGGGACCATCTCGATATCGCTTGCCACTATTCCCCCGGTCAGGAGCATCACTATGCCATACACAGCAACTCCGACACCGATGGCGACCAGCGTCATCAATCTCTCACGCCCGAACATATTGAACATGAATGAGTACCCGAACCTCACCGTCATGACCATGATCACCGAGGCGAAGAGGGGCTTCCCAAATGAGAAGAACAGTCTGCGCCCGTGGCCGATTCTCCTTGCCATGTCAGCCATATTGAGTAGCGCCACGACACCAAATCCCACGGATGTGCTGATCGCGGCGCCGGCGATGTTCAGATCCGGCCTTCCCGTCAGCCAATACTCCAGGACCACCTTGATGGCCGACCCGATCACGAGGTTCTTCACAGGAACGAGCACGTGGCCCATTCCCTGCAGGACGGCGCCACTAGTTTGGAGCACACAAAGAAAGAGTGCCGCGGGGGCGAGCGACGCCAACACCCGGCCCACATCGGGCTTACCATATACAAGCCCGCAAATCTCCGCGCTGAGTACTGCCAGGCCGAAGCCAGCGGGGAGGCTGATCGCGGCGGTAAGCCTCGTTGCCTCGGTGGCTCTCGACACTACATGAGCACGTCCGCCCACGGCCATCGACTCCGATATGGCCGGCACGATGCTGGTGGCGAGAGCGGCCGTAAGGACACTGGGAAAGTACGCAAGAGGCAAGGCCATCCCGTTCAGCTGCCCAAAGAAGGCCGTGGCCTGCTCTCCCCCGAACCCGGCCACCGCTAGCCTCGCGGGAACGATGGCAGAGTCGATCGCTCTGATGATGGGAAGGACAGACGCTCCCACGGCAACCGGCAGGGAGATCGCGAAGATCCGCCCGGCGATCTCCAGAGTCCCCTCCGGGGGACGTTCCGAATTCGCCCGGCCCCTGACATCTCCGTGTCTCCGTCTCCTCAACAAGAAGGCCCCGAGCAGGTACAGAAGGCCTGCCAAGCCACCCGCTGTGGCCCCCAACGCAGCCCCGGCCGCAGCGAATTCCACCCCTCGTGAAAGAAGAGTCAAAGCCAGCGCGAGCATTGTACCGACCCGGACCAGTTGCTCCATGATCTGTGAGAGCGCTGACGGGCCCATATTCTGAAGCCCCTGGAAATACCCGCGGAAGGCTGACATGACTGTGACAAAGAAAAGCGCCGGGGCGATTGAGCGGATCGCCAGCGCCACCCTGAGATCGTGGTAAACCTGGCCCGCAAGCCAGTCTGCAGAGAAGTACATGACCGCACTCGCCACGAGGCCCGTGACGAGCATGATATTGAGCGCAACACCCAGCACGCGTCCGGCTCCCCGGTCGTCCCCGATGGCAGTCCTCTCCGCCACCAGCTTGGATATGGCGAGAGGAAGCCCGGCGACTGAGGCAACGAGGAAGAAGTTGTACAGAGGCTGGGCCAGTTCGAGCAGGCCCATGCCCTCGTCGCCTATAAGGTTCGCGAGCGGGATCCTATAAAAGGCGCCCAAAATTCGGCTGATTATTCCGGCTGCGGCCATGATGACCGCGCCTCTTACGAAGGATTTATGCTCCCTGTGCTCTTTCGTTTAGTTCACCTGCCTGGCCATATACCCCGCGGCTGTGGTGACTAGTTTCTCCTCGAGATCGCCGACTGTGTGCTCACTTGAGGTGGTCCCCATCACGACCGCCCCAAGGGGATCACCTTCCACGATGATCGGGGCAATGGCAGCCGACACTATGGGGAGGTCTTCGTCGTTTTCTGCCAGAATCGACGAGGCGTCTCCGCCTCCCCTGTAGTGTACGAGGAGAACCTGCCTCTCGATCATGGCCTTCTCCACGGCCCTGCCGACGGTCTTCCCGACGGCAAAGGCCGTATCCGGGCCTGAGGCTGCAATCACCGTATCCCTGTCGCACACCAGGGCCACCCTGTCAGTCGTGCCCACCATGGATTCGACCATGTCCTCCGCGACCACCCGCAGCTGAGCGATGGGCGAATACTTCTTGATGATGATTGTGGAGTCCGGGTCGACGTATATCTCCACGGGATCTCCTTCTCGTATGCGGAGGTTCCTCCTGAGTTCCTTGGGCACTACGATCCTGCCCAGCTCGTCGATGCGTCTTACGATTCCAGTTGCTTTCACGTTGAGACCCCCTCCTGCGATTCATGTGGCACACGGGTCTACTGGTTTACTGCCACTCCGTGCTTCATCTCGGTCAGGACTCCAACCAGAGTATCTAGAATCTCCCGGTCCGACATCCCTTGGGTCTTCACTTTGATGCTCTGGGATTTCCCTATGTTCAGGACGACCCTGCCCTTGAACGGCCTTGCAACTTTCATGATATCCTGACTTGCGTACCTTATCCCATTCGCGAACCTCACGATCACGGCGTTTCGTTCTCCGGAGATGCTCGCCACCCCCAGTTCCCTCGCAAGCACCTTGAGGCCGGCGATGGAGATCAGGTTCCAGACAGGATCCGGCAAATTCCCGAACCTGTCGGTGAACTCCCGGGAAAGATCGGCACCGTCCTCCATGGTCTCAATGCCGTTGATCTTCTTGTAGACCTCGATCTTCTGCTTGGCGTCCGGCACGTACGTGTCGGGAACGAAAGCATCGACAGGGAGGTCTATCAAGATAGGCGGGAGTTCAGGTTTCTTAGGTTCACCCCGGAGTTCGCTTATGGTTTCCTCCAGAAGCCTGCAGTAGAGCTCGAACCCAACGGCCGCTATGTGCCCGTGCTGTTCCGACCCGAGGATGTTCCCTGCACCTCGAATCTCGAGATCTCTCAAAGCAATCTTGTACCCTGACCCCAGGCTCGTGAACTCCTTTATGGCAGCAAGCCTCTTCTCTGCGACCTCCGATAGGACCCTGTCCCGCTTGAACATCAGGTAAGCGTAGGCCACCCGGTTGGTCCTCCCGACTCTTCCACGCAACTGGTAGAGCTGGGCTAGCCCGAGGTCCTCCGCGTTGTTGATGACAATAGTGTTCACGTTCGGTATGTCTATGCCTGACTCTATTATAGTTGTGCATACGAGAACATCAAACTCCCGAGCGAGAAAACGCAACATCACGCGCTCAAGTTTCTCCTCAGGCATTTGGCCGTGAGCGACCTCGATAGAGGCTTCCGGGATCAGCCGTCGTAGAGACGCCGCGATATCCTCGATGTTTTGAACGCGATTGTGCACATAGTAGACCTGACCGCCCCGGTCGATCTCACGGAGAATGACCTCTCTCACCAGCGTATCGTTGCTCTCGACCACGTACGTCCTGATGGGGAACCTGTTCTCCGGAGGAGTCTCGATCAGGCTCATATCCCGGACGCCCACCATCGCCATGTGCAGGGTACGAGGGATCGGAGTGGCGGTGAGGGTGAGGACGTCCACTTCCTTCCTGAGCTCCTTCAGCCTTTCCTTCTGAGCCACACCAAACCTCTGTTCCTCGTCCACCACGACGAGGCCGAGGTTCTTGAACTTGACGTCCTGCGAGAGCAGTCTGTGAGTGCCAATGACCACGTCCACAGATCCCATCCTGATGCCCTTCACAATCTCCCTCTGCTCCGCTTCAGACTCGAACCTGGAGAGCATCGCAACCTTCATGGGAAACCCGCGGAACCGCTCCGTGAAAGTGGAATAGTGCTGCTGAGCAAGGATTGTGGTGGGTACCAGGACCACGACTTGCTTCCCGTCAGCCGCGGCCTTGAACGCCGCTCTCAGGGCTACCTCAGTCTTGCCGAACCCGACATCCCCGCAGAGCAGGCGATCCATGGGCATCGCTCGCTCCATGTCCCGCTTGACCTCGATGATCGCTCTCCACTGGTCCGGGGTCTCTTCGTATGGGAAGGCGTCTTCGAACTCCTGCTGCCACACAGTGTCGGGAGAGAATGCGTACCCACGGATGCTCTTCCTGGCCGCGTACAGCTCCAGCAGGCCTTTCGCCATGTCCTGGACGGACTCCCGCACCCGGCTCTTAGTGCGGGCCCACTCCGTCCCCCCCAACTTGTTGAGGCGCGGGGGCGACTCCTCCACCCCGATGTACTTCTGTAACATCGCCACCTGGTCGGTGGGAACATAGACTCTGTCTTCCCCGGCATACTGCACGAGGAGATAGTCTCTCTGCACCCCGCCGACCTCAAGAGTCTGAACCCCTGCGTACTTCCCTACGCCGTGGTTGATGTGGACCACGTAGTCCCCGGGAGTGAGGTCGGCGTAGCTCGTGATCCTTGCGCTTTCCTCGACCGCCGCGAAACGCCGGCGTTTCTTCTGCCTCCCATAGAGCTCTGAGTCGGTGAGCACCGCAAGCCCCAAGTCGGGGTAGTGAAACCCGGACTCCAGCTCCC
This sequence comes from Bacillota bacterium, assembly GCA_024655925.1. Lineage (NCBI taxonomy): Bacteria > Bacillati > Bacillota > Bacillota bacterium. The sequence continues at coordinate 10,723 of JANLFS010000057.1, forward strand.
CATGAGCGACTGTGACCGTTCCCTCTTCGGGGATGAAGTCTATGGACTTGGCCCGGTGCACAGGGATATCATTCTCTTCCAGGGTCTCCGCGAGGCGAGCCATTCTCTCCTGCGTCGAGACGATACAGACCACCCTGTACCGGCGCTTGCGGAGGGTCTTGATATCGCGCATGAGATCGTCCACTTTCCCCTGGAAGGGCTCAGCCTGCTTCATGGGGACAGCCCGGGCGCTGGCGAGAGCCTTCTCATCTAAGGCCCGCGACAACAGTGAGAATGACACTGACTGCCTTCCCTCCAGCAGGGACGTCACCTGGTCTCCGGAAAGGAAGACGTTCACCTGCAACGGAAGAATCATCCCGGCCTCGAGAAGGTTGGTGTAGGTTTCGCGGATCTCTGTCTCATAACCGGAGAGCGCCTCGCGGATCCTGGCAGGCTCGTCTATTATGCAGACGGCATCCAGTGCGTAATCCGCAAGTGTGGATTGTTCGGTGTAGAAGTACGGCAGGTACTGCTCGTCGTTGTCGAAATAGGCCCCAGCATCGAGTTTCGCGAGGTGGCGCTCGACACGATCCCTCAACTGGCCCCGGTTACCCGCGACCCGAGCCAGCTCGGCTGCGATCTTCCGGCGCCCGGCATCTCTCAACTCGGAGGAATATAGGAACTCCCTGGCGGGAGTGATGACAACCTCGTCGATGTCGCCACGAGACCTCTGCGATTCGGGGTCGAAGACTCTCAAAGACTCGACCTCGTCCCCGAAAAGCTCGATGCGGACAGGCTCGTCAGCATCCCTTGGGAAGATGTCGATTATTCCGCCTCTCACGCTCGCCTGACCTCTCGCGTCCACCCTACCCAGCCTTTCATAGCCAAGGCCAGCCAGGCTCTCTTCGAGTTCGGAGAGGTCGACTGTGTCACCGACTCTGAGCCTACGGAGTGACTCAGTGACTACCCGGGGCGGCACCATCCTCCGCCCGAGTGCACGTACTGGCGCTATCACCACAACCTGCCTACCTGTGACCAAGGCCATCTGCGCCTTGGCCCGCGCCGCGGCAAGGTCGGCGCTCATCGGAGTCTCCTCGTAAGGCATCAAGTCGACCGGGGGAAATATCAAAGCACGATCCGGGCCAAGCAGTGTTGAGATGTCTGCCGAGAGCCTCTCGGCCTCCTGTTGGCTGTAGGTGACGACGAACACTGGGCGGCCCGAATGATGTGAGAGCCCAGCGACGTACAGCGACTTCTGAGACCCGGCCAGTCCCAGAAGGTGCTGTTTGTACGCTCCTCTTGACACTTCGGAGAGAGTATCGCGGAACTCCTCTGACCTCATAAGAAGGTCCAGAATACCAGTCAACTGGACACCTCCCAGTGGTTTGAGACATAGCATAACAAGCCAAAGTCACGCCGTCCCGCGGCCAGCGGACCTCCCGCGGGCGACGTCTTCGGTAAGACTCTATGCTATTCGGTTGAAGCTAGATTCCCCCAAAACGCCCTGTCCGCATTCACCATATCAGTGGGAGTTGAACCTGGTTTGGGCCACCTCAATGCCTTCCTCAATTATGCACCGGACGGCCTGTGCGCCGAGGACGATGGCTTCGGACATGATGGGCAGTTCCGCCCGGTCGAACGTGCCAAGCACGTGCTCTACAGGGTCGCTTGTCGCAGCCGGCCGGCCGATGCCGATCCGCACCCTACGAATGTCCTCCGTGCCCATGTGGGCGATGATGGATTTCATCCCATTGTGCCCGCCCGCGCTCCCCCCAGCCCGAATCCGAATCCTGCCCGGGTCCAGATCCATATCATCGTAGACAACCAGGAGCGAGTTGTGGTCCACCCCGAACCAGCGGCAGGCGGCGGATGCGGCTATTCCACTCAGGTTCATGTAGGTCTGGGGTTTGATCAGAACAACGTCCTCGGCCCCAACCCGAGATTTCGCGGCAACGGCGCGGAAAGCGGTTCGCCTGAACGCCACCCTGGACTCCCGGGCGAGCCTGTCAACGACCATGAAGCCGATATTGTGCCGCGAGCACTCATATGCGCTCCCCGGGTTCCCCAGGCCGAACACGAGCACCATGATGCCAACCTCTCCCCGGACCGAGACCCGGTCAGTCGAAGAGTATGCTCACTGACAGTTCCTCGTATATCCGCCGTATAGCCTCGGCAAACAGCGGCGCCACCGAGAGGACTGTCATCTTATCGATATTCTCGTGGGCCTCGACTGGGATGGTGTTTGTGATGACGACTTCCTTGATGGGGGCTTCCCTAAGCCTGCCGATGGCGGGACCAGAGAGTACGCCGTGCGTACAGCATGCCCAGACCTCAGTGGCACCCGCCCGGATCAAAGCACGCGCCCCTTCACACACAGTCCCAGCCGTATCGATCAAGTCATCGATGAGCACAGCGGGCTTGTCCGCAACATCGCCGATTATGTTCATCACCTCGGCGACGTTTGGCCTGGGTCGCCGCTTGTCGATGATGGCAAGCGTCCCATCCAGATGTTCCGCCAAGACCCTCGCGCGGGTCACACCTCCGACGTCAGGTGACACAACCACGCACCCCTCAAGCCCCCTGGCGAGCAGGTGTTCCGCGAGGATGGGGGCACCCTTTAGATGGTCCACAGGGATGTCGAAGAAGCCTTGGATCTGCGGAGCATGAAGGTCGATCGTGAGCACCCTTGAGGCTCCGGCAGCGGTTATGAGATTGGCCAGGAGTTTTGCTGCGATGGGCTCACGTGGAAGGGACTTCCGATCCTGCCTTGCGTAGGCGTAATAGGGAACAACTGCTGTGATCGACCGGGCCGACGCGCGCTTGAGGGCATCTATGACGATCAGAAGCTCCATGATGTTGTCGTGGACCGGCCGGCAAAGGGACTGGATGACAAAAACGTCGGCTCCCCTGATGCTCTCGTAGATCTGGACCCTGGTCTCCCCGTCGCTGAACCTCCCTACCTGGGACTTCACCAGAGGAGTGTTCAGCCGGCTCGCGATCTCCTGGGCAAGTGATGGGTTGGAATTGCCCGAGAAAATCTTGAGCTTTCGGTGGCATGCCAGCATTACCGATTCTCCTCCCGAGCGGCTCGGGTCGCCTTCAGCTTCGCAACCCAGCCCTCTTTGTTCTCCTGACGTGCCCGCGCTATGGCAAGAGATCCTGGGGGAACATCCGTCGTCACCGTGGATCCCGTAGCCACGTATGCTTCTCGCCCCACCGTGACTGGAGCGACGAGATTGGAGTTCGCGCCTATGAACGCGCCATCTTCAATCACTGTAGTGTGTTTCTTGTAGCCGTCATAGTTGCAGGTAATGGTCCCGGCTCCCACGTTGACCCCGGAGCCGATGATCGCATCGCCGACGTAGGTGAGGTGTGGCACCTTGCTTCCGGTTGCGATCTTAGCGTTCTTGACTTCGACGAAATCGCCCACCTTGACACTGTCAGCGAGAACAGTACCGGGTCTTATGAACGAGAACGGGCCGATCTTGCATCCGTCGCCGACCACAGCATCACGAATGTTCACGTATGGTCCTACTGAGCAGGATTCCCCGATGGATGTCGAGCCCTGGATGATGGTGAAGGGAAGAATAACTGTGTCCCGGCCGATCCTGACATCCATATCGATGAAAGTGCTTCCAGGATCAACGAGCGTAACCCCGGAGTCCATCACTTCCCAGCGCTTGCGATCACGCATAACGCGTTCCGCAGACGCAAGCTCCACCCTGGAATTGACCCCCATGCCTTCCAGTGGGTCGGACAGGGTAAGGGCGCTCACGGCATGACCGCGCGAGATGAGGACAGGGATGACGTCGGGAAGGTAATACTCACCCTGCTGGTTGTCGTTGGTCACGTGTGGCAATGCCTCAAAAAGCAGCCTCGTGGAAAAACAGAAGACGCCGGTGTTGACCTCGCGCACCGTGCGGATTTCGTCCGATGCGTCTTTGAACTCGACAACTCCGGTGACGCGGCCGGCACCGTCCCGGACAACACGGCCGTAGGCTGCCGGGTCCGAAAGGACCATGGTGAGCATAGTCGCCGCACTTCCAGATTTCTCGTGCTGTTCGACTAGGTGTCGAATGGAAGATGCTTGTAGGAGAGGAACATCTCCGGGGACCACTACGACGGCGCCATCGTATCCAGACAACGCGTCCGCCGCACACATTACGGCATGGCCTGTACCGAGTTGCTCCTTCTGCCAGACGATCTCCACGTTGGCTCTGAAATGCTCCTCGATCCTCTCGCCACCGTGACCCACGAGCACCAGGACCTTCTTGGCACCGGCATCACGGACGGTCCGGAACACGTGGTCGACCATGGGAACCCCGGCTACTTCGTGCAGCACCTTAGGAAGCGCGGACCTCATGCGCTTGCCGAGGCCGGCAGCGAGGATGAGGCCTATGAAGGGACCCATGAAACCCACTCCGGTTCTTTGTGAATGGTGTCTCAAGCACTATGAGCATATACCATAGATGCAGGTTCGTCAACTTTTCACCCGCGTGGCAAACTGCAGGACTACCGGAATACACCCACTAACATACGAGCTCCGGGCACCGCAAAGACTGTACTCAGCAAGCCTAGGGAGGTGATAATCGTGCCCGGACGCAACAACAACCGTACCGTGATCCCCCAGGCCAGGCAGGCTCTGGATCGGATGAAGTATGAGATCGCAAATGAGTTGAACATCCCGACAAACCTCATTCAGGGCGACTACTGGGGCAACCTCAGTTCTAGGGATTGTGGGGCTGTTGGCGGCAACATGGTCAGGAGGATGATCCAGGCAGCCGAGCAATCGCTCATAGCGAACACCACCGCCGGCGTTCGCCTTGGCTTCCAGCAAGCGGTTTCTCCGCTTCTCGGAGCCGGCCTCCACGGCCAGCAGCTCCAGCAGCAACAGTTCCAACAGCCACTTCAACAGCAGCAATTCCAGCAACCACTTGGGGGACAGCAGTTCCAGCAGCAACCAGTTTCCGGCGTAGGCATACCGGGAACCACGGTGTAACTGCCCACCGGCGCCCACAGGCAGAACTCACGGAGGCCCTACTTTGGGCCTCCTCTCTGTTTGTGGGCCCAACTCTGTCTATCTTTCGATGCCCGTCGTGCGTCCAACCTTGGCACCAGTTGGTTATCGTGCAGATTTGGGGGATACTTATCCAACGAGGAGGTGCTGCAATGAGGAACACCGGATTGATCGTGGCCGGGGTGGGTGTGATAGTCTCCATCGTGGGCTGGCTAATGGAAGGCCGCTTTTGGGACGGCGTGTTGGGTTTCGGCCTTGCCCACATCTTTCTCGGGCTCCTCGACACGATGAGGACCCCGGTGAAGGCGTAGTCTGCTGGCCGCCATTTGATGACGAGAGCGCACCTGGATGGGCGCCATGTGCTCGTGCGCGTGGCGCCCGGTCCATGGCCATCTGCCACCTAGCATGCAGGCGTAGGCAGTCGAGGCTCCGGAGCGGGTCCTGTTCGCCGAGAAGAACGCAAAATGAATATGGCTTCTACCTGGATCTAAGCAAAGAGAATGGCAAGAAGCAAAAATCCGTGGGAAATACTCCCACGGATTGTGCCTTCTAGCTTGGCTGGGGCGCCAGGATTCGAACCTGGGATACAGGATCCAAAGTCCCGTGCCTTACCGCTTGGCCACGCCCCAACGTCGTGCCTCACTGACATGCCGCGCAACTTATGATACCACAGATAGGCCTGACCTTCAATTGCACGGTGGCGGCACTTGAGGCGCTGTTTGGGTCCGACGCCTCCAATGGGTCCGGCCCACAGTCGCGGGACGGATCCTGCCACGGATCCAGCCTCTGGCCTTGCGCCGGGCTCCGATCACAAGCCCCAACTGTACAGGCCAATTCCTACGCCTGTATCTTCGGATCCAGGATATCCCGGAAAGCGTCTCCAATGAGGTTCCAGGCGAGCACGAACAGAACAATCGCCAGGCCGGGATAGACGACGGTGTACCAGTACTTCAGTGGCTCTCCGGGCGCACCCAGGATCCAGTTGCGGGAGAAGCTTATCATCTGCCCCCAGTCAGCGTAGCCTTCAGGCGCCCCGAGCCCGAGGAAGCTCAGGCCGGCTGCGGTAACAACCACGGACCCGATGCTCATGGACGCCTGAATGATAACGGGGAATATGGTGTTCGGCAGTATGTGCCGCATGACTATCTTGAAGTCACTCACTCCGGCGGCCCGTGCTGCGGCCACATATTCCTCCTGCTTCACCTGAAGTATTCCGCCCCTTATGAGACGGGCATACGACATCCACCAGAAACAGATCATGGCAGCGACGACCCTGTCGAGACCTTTGCCCAGAACTGTCGTAACCACGACCGCCGCAATGAGGAATGGGAAACTCATGAAGATGTCCACGATCCTCATGATGATCTCGTCTGTCTTGCCTCCTACATACGCAGACAGCGAACCGACCACGAGGCCTATGAAACAGCTGGCGCCGACAACTGTGAGGCCGACCTTGAACGCCGTGCGTGTACCCCAGACTATCCCGTAGAAGATGTCGTACTGTCCCTGCGTCCGCCCCATGGGATGCTCGCGGGAAGGTGGGGTCGGCATCGCACCCCATCCGTAACGCGGGATCCGGTATGGTTCGTGTTTTTGCCTCTCGGGCGTCGGGGCGATCCAGGGTGCCAGAATGGCGACAATCACAAATCCCACGAGCAGGATTAGCCCCAGCATCGATATTGGATTTCGGATCAGCTTCTTCAGCATCATACCGCTACTCCAATCTGACCCTGGGGTCTATGATAGCATACATGACGTCCACAATCAGGTTTGCCGCCACGAGCAGAACTCCGTAGAACAGCGTGGATCCCAGAACCATAGTGTAGTCGAGCTGCTGAGCTGCTGTAGTGGTAAGGAGGCCGATCCCCTTGAAGTCGAAGACAGTCTCGGTGATGGCCATGCCACCCAGAAGGCCCAGGACCATGAGGCCCGCCACCGTTGCAACTGGGATCATGGCGTTCCGCCTCACGTGCCGGCTGATCACGAGGCGCTCACGGAGGCCTTTCGCCCGGGCGGTTCTGACGTAGTCTTTATTCAGGACATCGAGCATGCTCGAACGCGTGATCCTGAGTATGAACGCCCACCACAGGTAGGCGAGGGTTATCGTAGGTGCAATCAAGTGCCTGACAGCGTCCCAGAACACCCGCCAGTTCCAATTGAGTATGGCGTCCACCGTGTGCATGCCGGTGTACTGCCGGAACTCCGGCGACAGAACGATTTGGTAGGCCCAGGTGGATAGCCGGCCGGGTGGGAACCATCCGAGCACACCATAGAAGTACATGAGCATGATGAGGCCGCCAACGAAAGACGGGAGGGACCACCCTATGATCGCGAAGATGCGAGTGGCGTGGTCCAGAAACCTGTTGTGGTGCATTGCGGAAATGGTTCCGAGCCATATGCCGCCCAGGACCACCGGTATGAATGAGAATAGCGCAAGTTCAAGTGTGGCGGGGAATCTCGCCTTGATCGCCTGTAGGACGAACATGTTGGCGGATTGGGAGTACCCCAGATCTCCCCGTAGCAAGTTACCTAGCCACCTGAAGTACCTTATGTGGATCGGATCGTTCAGCCCGTACTTCCTCACCAGGGCGTCGAGGTTCTGGTTCTTGAGCTCCTCGGGGGACTTGATGTAAGCGCTTACCAGTTGGTAAGGGGAGAGGAACGACATCGCCACGAATACAAGAAGGGTCACCCCGATCAGGACCACTGGCAAGAACAGGAGCCTTCGGGCAATGTAGGTCAGCATGTTCCAGTACTCCTCGAACTAGAATTGGCGCCTGCGCTCCCGCGCCCGGAGGGGTGGGGGAGGGCTGCCCCACCGGCAGTCCCTCCCCTTCCCCTGTCCTCGCAGTTGGATCCGAGACGCCTCTACTTCACGTCTTTCCAGAGGCTGTAGAAGTCGTACCTGGCGCTGTTGGCCGGGTGGAAGGAGAAGCCCTTCACCCAGTCTCTATGGACCCGCTCCTCGGTGGGCTCGATGTAGAACATCGCAACTGCCTTCTCGAAGGCGAGCGCCTGAAGTTTCTTGTAGACCTCTGCGCGCTCCGCAGAAGTGGACGCGGAGATTCCCTGGTTGATTAGGGGATCGAACTCGGCCTTGGCGAGGTCGATCAGGCCCTGGCCGCAGTATCCCGCGAACGCACCTGCCGAGTGCATGTATGGGAAGTAGAAGTTGTGGACGTCCGGGTAGTCCATGTGCCACCCCATGAAGAAGACGGGCAGGGCCGACGCGCGGAGCTTGCCGAGGTAGGTGGACCACTGCATCCCCTGGACATCGATCTTGAACTTCGGGTTGATGGACTCGATGTTCGCCTCGAGGATCTCCGCAGCGGTCTTCCGAAGCTCATTGCCGGTATTGTAGAGGATGGTGAGCTTGAAGCCCTTATTCCACAGCTCACCTCCGAAGGCCTTCTTGAACTCAGCCTCGGCCTTCTTGAGGTCGTACTTGAACCACTCCTGGTTCTTGTTGACGTAGGGCAGGATCTGCGGGGCAGGCCCGACTGGCTTCAAGGCACGGCCTTCCATCACCTGCTGGATGTAGGTGTCGTAGTCGAAGGCGTAGGCAAACGCCCTGCGGACGTTGACGTCGGCGAAGAAGTTGCTTGGCACTCCATTGCCATCCAGCTTACCGCTGCCAACGATATCCTCGTTGCCTTCAACAGGGATGGTGAAGTTGAACAGGAGCGTGGTGTTGGTGATGACAGGCAGATTCTCGATGACGACGATGCCAGGGACGTTCCTGACCTGGCTGAGGTACTGCCGATCGACGTAGGCAGCGTCTGCCTCGCCGGTCTTGAGCATCAGGATTCTGGTGTTGGTCTCATCAATGTACTTGATGAACACCGTCTCGAGCTTGGCCGGGCCCTGCCAGTACCCATCATGCCGCTTGAACACGATTTGCCCGCCACTGCGGTCCCAGGTCTCTACCTTGAATGGGCCAGTACCCATGGTTCGCTCGTAGAGGGTCATGCTCTCCTTCGGCGGATCGTACCACTTGACCCAGGTGTCAGGCTTGCCATCCCAGGCGCCGTTCGCGATCATCCACTTCTTGTTGACGATCGAGCTCCAGCTCCCGCCCTTGGCAAGGATCTGCATGAACGGCTCATACGGCATGGCCAGCCGGAAGACGACGTAGTCGCCTTCGACCTCAACAGTCTTCGCAACCTTGTCGTAGACCTTGCGGAGAATTGCCGGGTCGAGCTTGCTCATATCGTCGAATTTCTCGGGCCCGCCGACCATGGGAACAACATCCCTGAGGGTCTGCACACCGAGCAGAGGCTCGAAGAACATCCAGATCGGTCCGCCAGCCGGATCGGCCAGCATCGCCCGCTCGAACGTGTACTCAACGTCAGCCGGTGTGAGAATGTCACCGTTGTGGAACTTGACTCCCTTGCGGATGGGGAACTTGATTGTCTTTCCGTCCGCGGAGATGAGGCCGTTGGCCTTTGTAGGGACCTGCGTGGCGAGCATCGGGACGAAAGCGTCGAGCTTGTTCCCATCATACGCCACCAAGTTGTCGTAGCACTGGTGAATGACCTCGCCGCTCGCTGTGTCATAAGCGTAGGCCGGATCCAGCGAATCGACGTCGCCGAACATGGCGTACACAAAGGTTTTGGGGTCGGTCTTCTGGGCAAGAGCCGGGGCAACCATGCCGACTACCATGAGCGCAGCGATGGCTACCGCAACCAATTTGGTCCTCATGCGCAAACCTCCTTCTTTCTGTTCTAGGGTCTTGACGTCGCGGGCGGTGTTCACCCGCTATAGCCAACCTGGGGAGTTCAATTCCCGTTCGCCACGGGAATCCCCGCCAGGTTAAGCTCCTGACTGCGGTGGCACGCAACGAAATGGTCTCCCTCACTTACCTGGGAGAGCACCGGAGTCTCTCTCTTGCAGATGTCCCGCGTGTATCTGCACCTGGGGTGGAAGTGACACCCGGCCGGCGGGTTGGCCGGGCTCGGGACGTCGCCTTCCAGGATTATCTGCTCGTAATGGAAGTCGGGGTCCGGCGCGGGAATCGCCGAGAACAGGGCCTCAGTATAGGGGTGCTTGGGATTCTCGAAAAGCTCTCCCACCTCGGCTGTCTCCACAATTCGACCCAGGTACATGACCGCAACGCGGTTGCTTATGTGCTGGACCACTGACAGGTCGTGAGCGATAAACAGGTATGTCAGGCCGAACTGGTCCTGAAGGTCCTCCAGGAGGTTCAGCACCTGGGCCTGGATGGAGACATCTAGGGCCGAGACAGGCTCGTCGCAGACGATGAGGGACGGGTTCAGGGCTAGAGCGCGCGCGATCCCGATACGCTGCCTCTGGCCCCCACTGAACTCGTGAGGGAACCTGTTCATGTGCTGGGGTCCCATGCCGACAGCCCGTAGGAGAGTCTCGACCCGGTCGTACCTTTCACGGCGGTTCTTCATCCCCTGTGCTTCGAGCGGCTCGGCTATGATGTCCCGTATCCTCATCCTCGGGTTCAGCGAAGAATACGGATCCTGGAAGATCACCTGCATCTCCCGGCGGAGACTCGGGGCAGTCTCGCTGGTGATCTCCACCCAGCTCCCGTTCTGCTTGATCCTCATAGTGCCCGCGGTTGGCTTTGTCAGATGCAGGACACATTGCCCGGTGGTGGTCTTCCCACAGCCACTCTCGCCCACTAATCCCAGAGTCTCGCCTTTCCTTATGAAGAAGTCGACGCCGTCAACGGCCCGGACCCATCCCATGTTCTTCCGGAAGACACCCGCGGTGATGGGGAAGTACTTCTTCAAGCCTCTCACTTCGAGCAGGATCTCAGACTCTGACCCGTTACGCATAAAGCCAGCACCTCACTGTATGGCCTTCGGCCACCTGAACCACGGGCGGATTCTCCTGGCACCGGTCCTGGAACTTGGGGCACCTGGGCCCAAAGCTGCAACCCCGGGGGAGGTCGAACGGGTCAGGAACCACACCCTCAATCGGAACGAGCCTTTTCTTTCTCACTCCCATCTTGGGTATGGAGTTCAAGAGGCCTATTGTATAGGGGTGGCAGGGCTCGTGGAAGATGGTCCTCACGTCAGCGTGCTCGACGATCTTACCCATGTACATGACTGATACCCGGTCGCACATCCGGCTCACCACACCCAGGTTGTGGGTTATCATGATGATCGCCATCTGGAATTTCTCCTGGAGCTTGCGCATGAGGTCCAGGATCTGCGCCTGTATGGTGACGTCAAGAGCGGTCGTGGGTTCGTCCGCGATGAGCAGGGTGGGGTTACAGCACAAGGCCATTGCGATCATGGCCCTCTGCCTCATGCCCCCACTCATCTGGTGGGGATACTCGCGCGCCCGCTGGCCCGGACAGGGGATCCCGACACGGTCCAGCATGTCGACGGCCATGTCCCAGGCCTCCTTGCGGGACAC